>NZ_CALPCM010000007.1:0-114794 GCF_943193015.1 Hominisplanchenecus murintestinalis | reverse complement strand
GATTCATGGCAATAAAAAAAGCCGACTGGCTGTTTTATTTGCTAAACTACACCAATCGGCTATGTAAAAATCTATTCCGTTTTATTCTCTGCCTTATCTGTTCTTTTGTGATAAGGCTTCTCTTATTCTCTCCGTATCCCATTTTTCTGGAAACAATACCGCCATAATATGAAACGCATCCATCAGTCCTGCAATATACGCATGAGTGCCGTATTCAAAATCCTGCTTTTCCCTGCAATCTATAAGATGTTGGCAAACTTCCCTCTGTTTCTCCGTCAAATCAAGCTGGTTAAAGGCATCCTCCGCATATCCCTCATCCTTACTGTCTTTTTGATAACTTACATCGGCTTGTAGCAGTTTCAATACGGATTCGTCTTTTAATTTCTCTGCTGCTATCTTCACCAGTTCTTTAAATTCCTTATCGTACATCACTTCCCCCTACAAGCTCTACTCTTAATTTTTTTATAGGTGCATGGATAACCTTAAAAATAAGTTCGTCAACGCAGTCTGTATATCTGCCTTGCTGTATGAGCTGATTTTTCAGTTCCACAAGGCTATGTAACAAAATGCTCCGTTCCCCACTATCCACATACAAATGATTTTTCTTTTCTCTCATAAAGTCCACCATCCTTTTTTGATTTCATTATATAGACGGATAGCAGAATGTTCAAAGCTGCAAATTGGATCAAAAAAATAAGCGTACCACTATCTCTAATGATACACCTATCCCGTTCAATTTCTAAGAGCCTGTTGTCCGCTTTTTATCAGCAAGGTGGACACTACATAGACACGTTAATTGCCCAAACCCTTTATTTTCCGTTTGTGTTCCCACACCCGATATCAACTACCACCGAAACGTCAAAGTAGTTTTTGAGGTGCTTATTTCGGATTTTTTCACCCTCCGAAGTGAACGTGAAATGCTTCGCAAAGTGCCTAAAATAAAGGATTTCTACGAGGTTTTCTTTTGTATCAACACAATAGTCTCTACATGCACCGTTCCCGGAAACATATCCACACACACGCATCTCTCCACTCCATACCCGCATTCCTGCAACATCTCCAAATCCCTCGCCAAGCTTGTAGGCTTACAAGAGATATACACGATTTTCTTCACTCCGAAATCGATAATCTTCCTCAACGCTTTTGGATTAATACCGTCCCTTGGCGGGTCAAGTACGATAATGTCCGGCGTTTCCCGTACTAAATCAATTGCCTTTAGCACATCGCCTGCAAGGAACTCGCAGTTCGCAAGCCTATTCAGCTCCGCATTCTGCTTCGCCGCCTCCACAGCTTCCTCCACAATTTCAATGCCAACGACTTTCTTTGCCACAGACGCCAGCATTTGTGCTATCGTGCCTGTTCCGCTATACAAGTCGAAAATTACTTTGTCTTTCATCTCCCCTACATAAGATCGCGCCAAATCATATAGAACCTCCGCCCCCAGGGAGTTTGTCTGAAAAAAGGAAAACGGTGTTATTTTAAATTTCAGTCCCAGAAGTTCTTCGTAAAAGAAATCCTGCCCGTAAAGGATTTCCGTTCTGTCGTCCTGCACCACATCCGCCAAGCTGTCGTTGTATGTATGAAGAATTCCCGCAATCTTTCCTTCCAGCGGTAATGCCAGAATACACTCTGCAAAGCCCTTCAGATCATGCTGCTCCTGGCTGCTAGTCACCAAATCAATTAAAATCTCCCCCGTTTTCTCTCCTCTGCGCACCAGGAGATGACGCAGATATCCTTCATGCGCCATTCTATGATAAAAACTCATCTTATGTTCCCTGCAATATTCCAGGACACAGGTAAGGATTTTTCCAAAATCCCCGCACACAATCTGACAGTCCGGCACATTCACAATGTCATAAAAGCTTCCCCGTCTATGAAGTCCTAACGCCAACGGACCGTCTTTTATTTCATCGCCAAAAGAAAACTCCATCTTATTCCGATAAGCAAATATTTTCGGACTCCCCTTGATTCCCTCAAAAATATATTCTCCCTGCACCGCTCCATCCATGAGTGCTTTTACCTGCTGCTTTTTCATAGAAAGCTGTTCTTCGTAGGGAAGGTTTTGGTAAGTACACCCGCCGCAAGCGCCGAAATGCGGGCAGGCAGGTTCTATTTCTACAGGCGACTTTTCCAGGACTTCCAGAAGTCTTCCTTCACATTTCCCTTTCCGAATTTTATTGATGGAAAACCTGACCTTCTGCCCAGCCAGGCTATTTTTTACAATGACAGGCTTGTTCTCATTTTCTACTTCTGCAATCCCTTTATTTGGGAATACTACTTCCCGGATCTTGCCTTCCAATATCTGTCCTTTTTTCATATTCTGCTCCTCATATCAGTTCATCTATACTCTAAAGAAGGCAGGTGCCTTATGGCATCTGCCCATCTGTGTGCTTTCATTAATTACAATTTTAAAACATAAATAAAATGAAACTGCCGTGATTACTCAGCCTCTTCCTCTTTGCTGTCTTCTTTCTTGGAATCTTCCTCAGAATCATCAAAGTAATCATCAAAATCATCCTCAAAGTCATCCTCGAAATCTTCCAGATAGTCCGGTGTAAAATAACGGTATACGCCATATGCGATTGCTGCTACTGCGGTTACTGCCCCAATAATCGCCAGCACCCATAAAACGGTATTCTTTTTACTTTCCTCTTCTTTTCTTTGTAATGCTGCCAGAAAATCTTCCCACTTATTCATAGTATGCACATCCTTTCTAAGACATCCTGTTATGTCAATTCTTTTTCATAGTATAACACTAAAAAGAAAATATTACTATACAAAATCGAAATTTTATTCTTTTTTTGTTACCTGCATTATTGCATATAGGGTAAACAGCAGCATCGCACATATTTTCCAAAACCACGCATATATTTCATCATCAGAAGGAGGACAAGTGCATGACAAACCAAACGCCCATATCACAAGAAACCCGGCGCGGCCAAAACCAGCTTGACGAAGCGAAAAAGGCCACGCCCATCGGAACATTCTTCCAACAGCTGAATGATCCGCTGATTTACATTTTATTCGCCGCAGCCGCTATCTCTACCATGCTGGGCGAAATCGGGGACACTGCCATCATTCTGGTGGTAATCTTCGTAAACGCAGTTGTGGGAGTTATCCAGGAAGGAAAAGCCCAGCGCGCCCTGGACGCCCTAAAGGAAATGACCAGCCCCACCGCTCTTATAGACATAAACGGCATACCTGCGGAAATCCCTGCCAAAGATTTGATTGTAGGGGACCTCGTTTACCTTGACGCAGGAAGGCAGGTTCCGGCCGATCTGGTGCTGACTTCTGTTTCCAGTCTGAAAATCGAGGAGTCCGCACTTACCGGCGAGTCCCTTCCTGTTGAAAAAGATACCTTGTCTGAAAATAAGGCGTATATGTCTACCAACGTCACCTACGGCAAAGGAACCGGGCGCGTGACGGCCATTGGAATGGACACGGAAATCGGAAAAATCGCCAAAATGATTAATACGGCCCCCACTGAAATGACACCTTTGCAAAAGCGCCTTGGAGATTTAGGAAAAGTTCTGAGCGTCGTATCCGTACTGCTCTGTGTCCTGCTTTTCCTCATTGCACTAATTCAGAAACGAGATGTGATGGAAATGCTGATTACCGCTATTTCCCTGGCCGTTGCAGCAGTTCCGGAAGGACTGCCCGCCGTTGTCACTCTTGTACTGGCGCTCAGCATCTCACGGATGGTAAAAGTAAATACAATTGTCAAACGGCTGCCCAGTGTAGAAACCCTGGGTTCTGTAAGCGTTGTCTGTTCTGACAAAACAGGGACTTTAACACAGAACAAAATGTCTGTCACCCTCTGTTATACTAACGGCGAGCTTCTGGATGTTTCTACTCTGGCTCCCTCTAGGGATGAACATTTCCTGAACGGCTTCCTCCTTTGTAACGACGCCATCCTCTCCCCGGATACCCGTCTTGGCGATCCTACGGAGCTGGCGCTCTTAGATATGGGAGGCCTCTATCAGCTCTCCCGAAACCGTCTGGAACAAACATACCCTCGCATCCGCGAAATCACATTTAGCTCTGAGCGTAAAATGATGACCACCCTGCACCGCAGCGGTTCCTCCACCGTTTCTTACACGAAGGGATCGCCTGATGACGTCCTTGGAAAGTCCAGCCAAATCCTGCTAAATGGGAAAATCCTCCCGCTGACTTCCCAGAGGCGCAATGATATCCGCCGGATTCTTGACAGACTCACTTCCCATGCCTTACGTGTCCTTGCCCTTGCCATGCGGACCGGTGATTCTTCTCCCCAGGAAACCGACATGATTTTCCTTGGACTGGCAGGCATGAAAGACCCCATCCGCCCGGAAGCCGCAAAAGCTGTGCAGGATTTCAAAAAAGCCGGCGTCCGCACCGTCATGATTACAGGGGACAGGAGCGATACCGCGCTGGCGATTGCCCGGGAATTGGGAATTGCCTCTGAGCCACACGAATGTATGACTGGAAGTGATTTACAGAAAATGTCCGTGCCTGAGCTGGCGGCAGCGGCGTCTCGGGTCAACGTATATGCGCATGTCTCTCCCGAGCATAAAATGCGCATCGTATCCGCACTGAAATCTATAGGAAAAACTGTGGCGATGACTGGGGACGGAGTGAACGACGCACCTTCCTTGAAGACCGCCGATGTCGGGATTGCTATGGGAATCACAGGCACAGATGTTGCAAAGAATGCCGCAGATATCGTTCTGGCGGACGACAACTTTGCCACGATTGCAAAAGCTATCGCTGAAGGACGGAGCATTTACGAAAACATCAAAAAAGCCGTGCTTTTCCTGCTCTCCTCCAATTTCGGTGAAATTATTACCATGCTTTTTGCCATCATCCTGGGGCTGGCTTCTCCTTTAAAGCCCAGCCATATCCTATGGATTAACCTGATTACAGATTCTCTCCCGGCTTTAGCTCTGGGAACAGACAGGAATGATGCCTCCCATTTTATGAAACATCCTCCCCGTCCCAAAAATGAAAGCCTTTTTGCAGAAGGCGGACTTGCCTGTACGCTTTTATATGGGGGGCTGATTGCCTTTATCAGCATGGCTGCCTTTCTTCAGCTCCCCGTCAGCCTCCTGCTTGCAGGGCACACAGACATCACCCTGCGCTCCCTCCAGGCGCTGCTGATGGACGAAGGTATTCTCGCCCGCTCCCAGACCTACGCTTTTACCGTACTCGGCATGTCGCAGCTCTTCCATGCCATTGGTATGCGGGATGTGGAAACCTCTGTTTTCCGCATGAAGCATTTTTCCAACAAACTCATGATTTTCGCCTTTTTTACCGGAATCGGGCTGCAGCTCTTAGTGACGGAGATTCCATATTTTATCCAAATTTTCGGAACCTGCCATCTTACACTCTTTGAGTGGGGACAGATGATTTTCCTGGCTTCTATGCCTTTGCTGGTACATGAATTGCTGATACTGTTTTCAAGAAAAAGAGCTTCTGGCTCTTAACCGGTTTCAAAAGGGCTGTGCATCCGCTGCACAGCCCCTTATATCACACTTTATTCTATGTTAATTCCTTTTTCCTCTTCTTTGATTTCCCAATGAATCAGGAATGTCAGCGCCGCCCGCAAAGCAATGATTCCTGCCACGATACCAATCTCCTTCCATTCCCGCACAACTACGGTCCTCAGGATTTCACTTCCCAGCTTGAACTCCAGTCCCATCGCCATTCCTTTTGCCAAAGCAATCCTGGTATCGGGGCATCGTCTCAGATATTTATAAAATCCTACAATACCAGACCAGATAATAATTCCCACGCCAATAAACTCAAACAGCAGGATGGCATAATTGACAATATCCTCCAGCGTCATTTCCAATAACTCCATATTCTTCCTCCTATGTGCTCAGACTATTATATTTTTTTATTCTATCATCCTCCGCAGAAAAATGCATCCATTTTTTACTCCGCTCCACACAATTCATAATAAAATGCATATTGCTGCAGGACTCCTGCATATCCCTGGTAACGCTCAAAAGGGAATCCCTCCGGATAATGGCTCGTCAGCATGTCCCTGATATGTGTATCTATCGGAAACGCATCCACATGATGCAGTGCGAACAGGCAGATACACTCCGCAACCTTGATTCCCACACCGGATAATTTCATTAACTCCGTTCTGGCCGCCTCATACTCCATTCCCGCCAGTTCACTTAAAGACACCGTGCCATCTGCCACCATTTTCGCTGTATTCCAGATATATTTTGCCCGGTAGCCGAGGCTGCATATGGCAAAGTCTTCGAGATTTTTCCTTGCCAGGACATCTGCTGTCGGAAATACATAATATTTCTCCCCCCTGAAATCCTCTTTCTCCTCACCGAACTGTATACACAGAGATTCCACACACTTCCTTATACGCGGAATATTATTTTGCTGCGAAATGATAAAGCTGACAATCACTTCCCACAGCTCCTGTCGCAGAATCCTCATCCCCTGTCCGCAGCGCACTGCCGCCGTCAGGTAAATGTCCTCCTGATCTACTGCATGCACCATTTTCTCATAATCCGTATACAGATCAAAATAGTCTTCCCAACGCCTTGAAAATTCCTCTCCTGTACAAGAAAAAGAAATTACTTCCCCCTCCTGCTCCATCTCCAGATACTCTCCAAATGCTGTCAGGCCATAACGATTTTCTCCAAGCGATTTCATACGGAAACACTGCCCGGAATTACAGATTTTATGTAAATCAAATGCGGGAATTTTCCTTTTTATCATATGTCGTGCCTCCTGCCTTATTCCTCCAAATGCTCCAGCCCCTGGCTTAAAATGCTGCATACATGGTCATCCTGCAGCGAATAAAAAATAGTTTTTCCTTCCCGGCGGAACTTTACCAGACGGCTCTGTTTCAATATGCGGAGCTGATGGGAAATCGCACTCTGTGTCATATTCAAAAGCTGCGCAATGTCGCATACGCACATTTCGCTTTCCAACAGTACATAAAGAATCTTAATCCGGGTCGAATCTCCAAAAACCTTAAAGAGCTCCGCCAAATCATAGAGAAGCTCTTCATCTGGCATCTGACTGGTAACAGCTTGTATGATTTCCGGATGAGCGTGTATATAATCACATTTTGGCGCTTCATTATTATAAGCCATAGTAAATTCTCCTTCTTTTTGATTTCATCCCCTTCGTTCCGGAATGAGCCTTGATGCGATATATTCCTATTATACCTCTATTTCTCCTCATTGCAAATATATAACTTTTTCCACTTATGCTCACAGGTGGAAGTTCTTGAAGAGAATACTGCCCAGCCTTGATATTAGTGTTACCAATCATTGACGCCCCTACCGTATTACCTATCTATTGTATCTCAACACTGAAGCCTTCAATGGAAAATCCTCTCTAAAATAAATCCAGTTTCTTAAAATCTGTTTGCGGTGCATGGCAAGTTCCGTTTTCACAAAGATACCATTTCGTACCTTCCGATATCGGATAAGATGCGGTAAACGGTGCAAGCTCTGACAGCTTCTTTTTATTCTCCGCTGATTGAAAAAGAATACTTAAATCATGTGCCGGATTCTCCCGAAGGTAAGATATCAGTTCATCCGGCAGTTCACTTCCGGTGCAGACCAGCTCCTTATGCGGATAGAGCGATTTTGCCATAGCCATTAAAGAAAAACAGTGTGCGGCAGGATACTCCTTAACACATCCCGCCATAAATCTGTGCTGACGGTCTGCCGCTTCCCGAAACAATATTTCACCCGTAAGAGCCGCCAGCTCCTCTAATACTTCCTCAGCGACGGCGTTTCCGGATGGAACTGCCCCATCATAAGTTTCTTTGGGGCGTGTAATCAAGGCCTCCGCGTCATGTGCAGTCAGGTAATACCCCCCGTTTTCCTTATCCTCAAATAAATCTATCATCTGTTCCGCCCGAAATATTGCTTCTTCCAAATATTTGATTTCAAAGGAAGCGCGGTACAGCTCAAGCAGCGCAAGCGCATACACAGAGTAATCATTAAGCTGTCCGGCATGAGCAGCTTCCCCTACGCAATAGCGGACAAAAAGCCTGTCTCCTTCGTTTGTCATTTTTTCAGAAATGAAGTTCCTTGCCTTCACTGCGGCTTCCATATAACGCGGGCTATTAAGAATCCGCGCGGCTCTTGCCAGCGAAATAATTGTCCATGCATTCCATGACAGCAGGATTTTGTTGTCAAGATGGAGGTGTGCTCTCGTTCTCCGATACGTGTAAAGCCGCTGCAAACGAGAATCACCCGCCCCCCACGCTGCATCCCTTTTCCCAATCCGGTTTGGAATGCTCTGTCCTTCAAAATTTCCACGTTTTGTAATATCATACGCCCTGCAGAATTCTTTACCGTCTTGCTCCCCCAATACCTGTATAATTTCATCAGGGGTAAACACGTAATATTTTCCCTCCACACCGTCACTGTCTGCATCCTGCCCGCAATAAAATCCACCTTCCGGCGAAGCCAGCTCTCTTAGAATATATCCGGCAGTCCGCTTTGCAACGTCCGCATAAAATGCTTTTTGAGTAAGCTGAAACGCTTCCAGATACGCCAAAAGCAACAGAGCATTATCATACAGCATCTTCTCAAAATGCGGCGCAAGCCACCTCTGATCGGTCGAATAGCGTGAAAATCCTCCGCCAATCTGATCAAATATCCCTCCTTCAGCCATCGCTTTCAGGGTCACCTCTGCCATGTACAGCGCTTCTGGCAGCTTTTCCGCCTCATGCATCCTCATCAGAAAGAGCAAATTATGCGGAGTCGGGAATTTCGGCGCTGCGCCGAATCCTCCCCAGGCAGAATCAAAGGTTTGCAAAAGCAAACGATAGCCCCTGTGCAAAAGAGCTTCATCAATTTCACCCGGTTCTGTAAAATCATCCTTTTGCAGCGCTGATATAATCTGCTCACTTGACTCCAAAATTTTTTCACGCCCGTTCTCCCAAAGATACGATATCCGGCGAAGCAAATCAGAAAGCCCCGGCTGCCCATACCGGCTTCTCTTCGGAAAATAAGTCCCAGCAAAAAACGGCTTCTGTTCCGGTGTCATAAAAATCGTCAGCGGCCAGCCGCCCGAACCCGTTAATGCCTGGCAAACCGACATATAGACAGAATCAATGTCAGGGCGTTCCTCACGGTCAACCTTAATGCAGACATACTTATCAAGCAGCCTGCCAATTTCAACATCTTCGAAAGATTCATGCGCCATAACATGGCACCAGTGACAGGTAGAATAACCGATACTCAAAAAAACCGGCTTATCCTCTGCTTTTGCTTTTTCAAAAGCCTCCCTGCACCATGAATACCACTTGACCGGATTATCTTTATGCTGCAGCAGATAGGGAGACTTTTCATTTACAAGCCTATTCGCCATCCTTTTCCCTCCACACACATTCTTCTGGCGTCTTATGCTGATTTCTCTTTTTTCATCATCACACGCCATTGCGTATACCTCGCTTCTATACAGAATAGTGTGCCCTGAAATCGGAATACTATTTTATGTACTTTTCTTTTTTGGCTTCTGCAATTTATCTTTTCTGCTTTTCCACACTTTTGCCAGGATGTCTTTCAACACTAAAAAAGCATCCAGCTCATTATACCCGTACTCCTTTTTTAACTCGTCAATCATAATATTTAACCGTGCCGCATAATTGGCAGTGTTTCGTCCGTCTCCCCTTTTGATATCGTCTGCCTGCTTACTCCCAGCTTTTCAGCAACCGCTTCCTGCGAAAGTCCGCATTTCTTCCTCGCATGAAATAAACTGTTTCCTAATTTCATTCCAACCACCTCATTCCTGTGTAATATAAAGCAAGTATACTCCCACACATCTCAAAAAACCACCAATCCTATTTTACATTTCTGCACGTTTATTTAACTCTTTCATTAATACGTTACAATCCGCAAGACCGCTGTTTGTGATATCTCTGAAGAAAATCTTGACAAATTAGTAACTTGTTGCTATAATCAAAATACGTAACAAGTTACTTATAGAAAGAGAAGATTCCATGAATTTCAATGATTTAATTGCTAAATTTTCAAATACCGCAGAAAACCAACAAAAAGCTATTTTCAGCACATTATTTATTGCCGGAAATAAGCTGCAAACACTTTTTGACAAACATATCCCGGAGATATCATTAAAACAATTTATGCTGCTGTCAATCGTTAGACAATCCGAAAAACAATTAACATTCACCCAATTAGGAACTCTATTGGGCTGTTCAAGACAAAATATAAAAAAATTAGCTGATGTTTTGATGAAAAAAGGCTTCATTACGATTCAGCGAAGCCCTTTGGACACCCGAGCCATGTGCATTTGCCCCACAGATAGGGTAAATAACTATTTTCAGAACGATTTTTCTAAATACCAAGGAGAATTAAAATATCTTTTTGAAGTTTATACAGACAAAGAAATCGAGACACTTTTTATTCTTTTATCCAAGTTATATACAGGGATAGAGCATTTAGAAAAGGAGATTCACCCCTATGAAAACAGTAGTAATTTATAATTCACAAACAGGGTTTACAAAACGGTATGCCCAATGGATAGCAGAAGCAGCCGGAGCGGATTGTCTGGAATTATCAGCAGCAAAAAGGACAAATTTAGATGCATATAAAGCGATTATTTTTGGCGGCTGGGCATGTGCGGGCGGTATCAGGAAACTTAGCTGGTTCAAAAATAATATAGACAACTGGAACGATAAGAAGTTAATTACATTTTGTGTCGGTGCAAGTCCGATAGATAGCCCTGAAATAGAACCCTTTCTTAAACAAAACTTTACAGAAGCAGAGTTTAAAAAAGTAAGCGTATTTTATTTTCCAGGCGGATTGAACTATGAAAAAATGTCTATACCATCAAAACTTATGATGAAAATGTTTGTAAAAACACTTAAAGCCAAAAAGGGCAAAACAGAGAAAGAGCAGGCAATGGCCAAAATGATTTCTGCTTCCTATGATATTTCTGACAAAAAATATATTGAACCAATTTTAAAATGTTTAGAAAAATGATTTTTTCTATATCTCAGTCCGCCTGCCAGATAGAATTCCGCATGGAACAACCGCTATATTCCATGCGGAATTCTATCTGGCAGGCGGACCGGATACAGCTATGAAACTTACTGAGAAATCCAAACCGTCAATGGCTCTCTCAATGCTCCAGCATATTTTCAATAAATATCCCAAACCCACTGGTAGCATCCTGGATAAATACATGGGTCACGGCGCCTATCAGCTTTCCATTTTGGAGAATCGGGCTTCCGCTCATTCCCTGCACAATACCGCCCGTTTTTTCCAAAAGCACCGGGTCAGTTACCTGGATTACCATGCTTTTATTTGCATCTCCGCTGTTCAGGTAAATTTTCTTGATTTCCGCCTGGTATTCCTGCACTTCTCCTTCTACGGCGCAGAGAATCGTGGCTGCTCCTTCCTCAACCTCCTGTTTATAGGCGATTTCTACCGGCTCTGACGCGGCGGCAATCTCTTCCATCTGTTTATTTGCAGTTCCAAAAATTCCTTCTTCTGTATTTTCACCAATCTCGCCGAGTTCTTCCTCTGTCCGATAGTGAATGACGCCTGACAGCTCGCCCGGCACGCCCCGCTCTCCTTTTGTCACCGAAAGGATGTCTGCATGGTACAGGGTTCCGCCTGACAGATTCAGCAGCTCCCCAGTGTCTACGTCGCTGATTCCATGCCCCAGCGCTCCGAAATTCTTTTCCTCGTCTACATAAGTCAGCGTACCAATGCCCTGTGTATCGTCGCGGACCCAGATGCCCAGCTTGTATTCATCATTCTCTGTGTGCACCGGAGCCAGTTTCAGCGTAGTCGTTTCCCCATTCCGCTGTACCTCAAGCACAAGCTCTTCGCCCTTGCTTCCATTGATCAGCTGAGTAAGCTCTTCTTTATTCCTTACCGGGCTGTCATTGACAGAGGTAATGTAATCCCCGGACTGGACAATATTAAGCGCCGGCTCATAGTCCAGTCCATCTAAACCACGCACGGTTCCTGTACCCACCACCAGGATTCCCATGGTCTTCATATATATACCAATCGCTTCCCCGCCCGGTGTAACTTTCTTTTCTTCTACTACATTCACATGGATATCCTTGATTGGAATCACGCCAAGCAGACTGCAGCTTATCTTCACCGAACCCTGCGGAATATTGGATTCATCCCTGCCGCCCGCTTCCACTGCTTCCTGTTCTACCATAGGTAAATCCAGCTTTATTTCCCTCTGGTCTTTCCCTCTCACCACATTCAGCTCATCGGGAATGCTCCTTTTTATCAAAAAAAATCCTGTGAAAGCCATGATACACAGCAACACAGGAATAAAAATCCCAAGCTTTTTCATCACTTTTTTCACATCCTTTCTACGCTTCTAGTATGCGAAATAAAATGATTTTCAACCTTGTATTTTTTTGTCCGCCTTTCCAAATCCTTCCAAATTTATATTTGACGCCTAGCTCTTTTTCATCTGAGCCGCCAGCTCTTTCATCTCCCGCGCGCTTTTCAGCACAGTCGGAGTAATCTCTGCACCGCCCAAAATGCGCGCCAGCTCTTCCACGCTTTCTTTTTCTGACAATTTCTGTATAGACGTAAATGTAACCTGGTTTTCCACTTTCTTTTCTATTACATAATGGCTGTCAGCCATAGACGCAATCTGCGCCAGATGCGTAATACAGATAACCTGATGGCGCTTCGCCAGTACCGCCATCTTTTCTGATACCTTCTGCGCTGTACGTCCGCTGATTCCTACATCAATTTCATCAAAAATCAACGTTTCCGTAGCGTCTTTATCCGCCAGCACTGCCTTGAGCGCCAGCATAATCCTGGACAGCTCGCCTCCGGAGGCTACTTCATTCAATGGTTTTACAGGTGAACCCGGATTCGTGGAAATCATAAAGCAAATCTCGTCAATTCCCAAAATCCCCGGCGTTTCCAGCGGCTCAAACGCAATTTCAAACTGTACATCCAGAAAATTCAAATCTTCCAATGCTTCTTTTATTTTTACACTTAAATCAAACGCATATTTCTTTCTG
Organism: Hominisplanchenecus murintestinalis; assembly: GCF_943193015.1. Classification (NCBI taxonomy): domain Bacteria; kingdom Bacillati; phylum Bacillota; class Clostridia; order Lachnospirales; family Lachnospiraceae; genus Hominisplanchenecus; species Hominisplanchenecus murintestinalis. The sequence continues at coordinate 101,788 of NZ_CALPCM010000007.1, read as the reverse complement.
ATTTTAGACATCTTTCCGGCATTCTCAAACAACTCTGCCTCGCAGGATGCAAGTTCCTTCTGAAGCTTCGAAAGGCAGGCTTCATAATTCTCCAAAACATTCAGCCGTTCCTGCCGTTCCTCCTGGTATGCCAAAATTTCCGGAATCGCATTCCCATACTTCGATTTCAGGTGATTGATAAGATCAAGCCTCGTCTCAACTCTGGAAAATTCTTCCTCGTCAAAGCTCAACCTTTCCACGTAATCCGAAAGCTCCCTGTTAAAATCATTCAGAAGGCTGTCAATATCGTAAAGCTGGTCGTTCAGCCCTGAAATCTCCCCATCCAGCTCCGCCACTGCACTCAAGCTCCGGATGGCTCTTCCCGTCATCTCGGACGCGCCTCCGTCGGGGGAAAGCAGGGCGGATATCTCTGCGGCTGCCTCTGCAATCTTCCTGCCGTTCACCATTTTCCGATACTGCTCTTCCAGGCTCTCATCCTCGCCCTCCATCAGCGCCGCAGCCTCTATTTCCTCTATCTCAAAGCGCAGGAAATCTGCCTCCTTCGCCCTTGCATTCTCATCTGTCTGCATATTTGAAAGCTCACGCTTCTGCCGCTGCCACCGCTTATAGAGCTCTTCATTTTTCTCCGCATACGGCTCCAGTTCTTCTTTGGCATACTCGTCCACAATAGCCAGGTGGTTTTTCCGATACAGCAGCGACTGATGCTCATGCTGTCCATGAATATCCAGCAGTACCTCTGCCGCCTCCCGGATTCTGGATACCGTAACAGTTTCCCCGTTTATTTTGCTGATTGTCCTTCCTTTCGCCAGCTTCCTGGAAATAATGACCTGCCCATCCTCCACGGGCACTTCAAGCTCCTCCAGACGCCGCCTGATTTTTTCATTTTCTACAGAAAAAATCAATTCCACCAAAGCGTACTCCGCATCCTCCCGGGCAAAACCTTTAAAGCCCGCCGCGCCCAGCGCCACGTTTACCGCTCCGATAATAATTGACTTTCCCGCGCCTGTCTCTCCGGTCAGGATATTCAGTCCGGTGGAAAGCTCCACATCCACCTCCTGGATTAACGCCATATTTTTCACATGAATATTCCACAACATACGATTTTCCTGCCCTCTCCCGAATCAAGTAACCGTTCCGCTTTGCCGGCTGGTTACAAAAATAACCTATACTGTCTATCTTCCTGTCATCCGATGGATCTTATCCATCACCAGCAGCGTATCGTCCACGCTGCGGATAGCGCACATCACCGTATCGTCCCCCGCGATGCTTCCCGCGACCTCCGGCCAGCGCATCGCGTCAATCGCAGCCGCCACGGCCATCGCCATCCCCGCCACAGTCTTTACCACCAGGATATTCTGCGCCATATCCATAGAGACAAAGCCATCCTTAAGCACACGCAGATACTTCTCATCCATCCCTGAACTGTGTGCAGCCATCACCGCATATTTCTGCTTCTCACCGTTCTGTGAAATCTTTGTTAATTTCAATTCCCGGATATCCCGTGAAACCGTCGCCTGCGTTACGGCAAATCCTTCCCGGTTTAGCCGTTCCGCCAGTTCCTCCTGGGTTTCAATATCATAACGGTTAATCAAGTCAATGATTTTTGCATGTCTTTCTATCTTCATCTTTACCTCCATTGGCGCACTATAGGAGATAAGCACTCCTACTGATTGCTCATTTTCTTCCTGAGCACCTCAAGAAAACTAATATTATTTATTTTCAAAAGCCTGGCATACCGTGAAGCCTTGCGTACCGTCACCTGGTCGCCGCCGCAAAGCCCCATGCAGGTATCTCCGTCAAAAGTCACCACGGCTGACTCTGAGTGCCTTCCTTCCTTCACCTCAACCGTGATTTCCACATCATCCGGCAGCACAATGCTTCTGGTATTCAGCGTATGGGGGGCGATCGGGCTGAGTAGAATCAGGGAAGCCTCCGGCGATACGATCGGCCCGCCTGCCGAAAGGCTATAGCCGGTAGAACCGGTCGGTGTAGAAATCACGATGCCGTCCGCACTGTAAGAATTCAAAAATTCCCCATTCACATAAATATTGAAATCAATGATACGTGGCTTTCCATCCCGTCCAATCACAATATCATTCAGAGCCATATCCTCCATCAATTTCTTCGACTTCCTGCATACCGTTCCCTCCAGCATCATCCGGCGTTCCGTAATAAACGCATCTCCCATCAGCCTCTCCAGAGCCGGCTGCACATTCTGCTTCTCGATTTCCGCCAGGTAACCCAGCGTCCCCAGATTGATACCCAGCAGGGGAATATCCTTTTCACTTAAATCACGGCATGCCTGAAGCAGCGTCCCGTCACCGCCTACTACCAGAACGCACTCTATATCTTCCGGAATCTGCGCCGCGTCCGTATATTTATAGGAATGCCCTTCCCCGCACCGCACCTGTTCCTGAATCATACACGTTTTTCCCCGTGCCGTCAAATATTCCTGAACAAACCTGGCAGTCTCCAGCGCCGGGTCTTTACTATTGTTTGTAATAACATAAAAGTTCTCCATATGCGCTACCTGCCATCCAGTTCTTCATGTGCCGCGGCAACCGTTTCCTGCACGGAAAAATGCATATCCTCCCAGCGCGTGCCCTCTTCCCGTTTCTGAAGATGCAGCAGATATTCAATATTTCCCTCTGGCCCTTTGATGGGGGAAAATTCCAGATGCAAGGGTTCAAAAGAAATCTCCCGGGCATACGCCAGCACCTTACAGATTACCTCCTCATGCACTTTGCTGTCGCGTACTACGCCCTTTTTTCCTACCTTTTCCCGTCCCGCCTCAAACTGGGGTTTAATCAGGCACACGATTTGCCCGTTTTCCGTCAAAAGATTCCGAACCGGAAGCAGTACCTTTGTCAGAGAAATAAACGATACGTCAATCGATGAAAACTCCGCCCTCTCTTCGATATCTTCCGGCGTTACGTAGCGGATATTCGTTTTTTCCATGCATACCACACGCTCATCCTGGCGCAGCTTCCAGTCAAGCTGCCCGTGCCCCACATCTACCGCATATACCTTCACCGCGCCATTTTGCAGCATACAGTCCGTAAATCCCCCTGTGGAAGAACCTACGTCCATACAGATTTTCCCCTCCAGGGAAATATCAAAATGACTCATCGCTTTCTCCAGTTTCAGACCTCCGCGGCTCACATATTTCAGAGTGTTTCCTTTTACTTCAATCTGCACGCCCTCTTTAAACATAGTGCCTGCCTTATCCTCTTTCTGGCCGTCTACATATACATTGCCCGACATGATGATGGCTTTTGCCTTTTCCCGTGACGCCGCCAGATTCCTTTTTACCAGCAGCACATCCAAACGCTCCTTCATGTTATCTCCTTATCTATAAAATCGTCCGCGCTTTCACAAACAGCGTCAATCGCTGTTTCCAATATATTCTGCAAGAATCCTCTTCTCGATAGACTCCGCGTCTATACCTGCCTCTTTTTTCAAGATTTCCACATTTCCGTGTTCGATATAATCGTCCGGAAGCGCTACCTGTATGATCCGCGCCCTGCTGCCGATTTCATGCAGGTAATCCAGCACATGCTCCCCAAAACCGCCGCACCGCACATTTTCTTCCAGTGTAACAATCAAACGATGCTCCTGTTCCAGCTCACGCAGCAGATCCTCGTCAATCGGTTTCACAAACCTCGCATTTACCAGAGAGCATGGGTAACCAAGCTTTTTCAGGTACAGGCGCACTTCATGAGCCGTCTTTACCATGCTTCCCACCGCCAGCAGAAGGATTCCTTCTTCATCAAACAGTACCTCGCTTTTCCCGTATACCATCGGCGCACGGAATTCCTGCAGGCCGTCATACGCCTCACCCCGCGGATAACGCAGGGCAATCGGCCCTGTATACTCCACGGCAAACTTCATCATATCTGAAAGCTCCCACTTATTTTTCGGAGCCATCACACACATATTCGGAATCGTAGAAAGGTAAGATAAATCAAAAATACCCTGATGTGTCTCCCCGTCGCTGCCTACCAGTCCCGCCCTGTCGATGGCAAATACCACATGCAGGTTCTGGATACACACATCATGCAGCACCTGGTCATATGCCCTCTGCAGGAAGGAAGAATACACGGCAACTACCGGGGTAAGCCCCGCCGCCGCCAATCCTGCCGCAAACGTAACCGCATGTGCTTCCGCGATGCCCACGTCAAAAAACCTGTCCGGGAACATATTGGAAAACCGCTTCAGCCCCGTGCCGTCAGGCATCGCTGCCGTGATAGCTGCCACATTCGGATACCTATCCCCAAATTTCCGCATCACCGTAGAAAAAATATCCGTATAGTTTGGTTTTACCCGTTTCTTTTTGGGAAGCCCCGTCTCTATCTCAAAAGGCTCCGCCCCATGAAACCGCGCCGGATGGCGTTCTGCCGGGACATATCCCTTTCCTTTTTTCGTAAGCACATGTACCAGTACCGCGCCGTCCAGCTTCTTAGCTTCCTGGAATACACGGCACATCTGCTGGATATTGTGCCCGTCCACAGGTCCCAGATACGTAATTCCCATGTTTTCAAACAGCATTCCCGGAATAAAAAGCTGCTTGATGCCGTTCTTTGTCTTATGGATATGCTTCACAAATCTCTCGCCATATACCGGAATTTTATTCAAAACATTTGTAATTCCCGTTTTCAGCCCGGTATACGCTTCATTTGTCCGCAGTTCGCCCAGATACGTAGACATGCCTCCCACATTTTCCGAAATGGACATATTATTATCATTCAGGACGATAATAAAATTCGATTTCACCCGGGAAGCATTATTCAGCGCCTCGTACGCCATCCCTCCCGTCAGGGAACCATCGCCGATAACTGACAGCACATGATATTGTTCCCCCAGAATATCCCTAGCACGCACATATCCCAGCCCTGCCGAAATAGATGTAGAACTGTGGCCCGTGTCAAAAGCATCGCAGCTGCTCTCCTTCCTCTTCGGAAACCCGCTCATGCCTCCGTATTTACGCAGGCTGTCAAACCCGTCCCGCCGTCCGGTCAGCAGTTTATGCGTATACGCCTGATGCCCCACATCCCAGATCATCTTATCCTCGGGAAGTTCGAATACGAGATGCAGCGCCATCGTCAGCTCCACCACCCCCAGATTCGAAGCCAGATGCCCGCCCGAAACACTGATTTTCTGCATCAGAAATTCCCGGATTTCATCTGCAAGTACAAGAAGCTCCCCTTTATCCAGTTTTTTAATATCGTTCGCCTGATTTATCTTTTCTAAAACCATACTTTCTACCCTCCGCCGCCTCCCGGCAGCCGGCTATCGCCTTCGGTATGCCTTATATATGCTATTTTCTGCGGTCTATCAAAGACAGTACCAATTCCCTCAAAAATTCATTCTCCGCCTTCAGCCTGTCTAACCCTGCAATTGCATCTTTCGAAATGCGCTCCACGTCTTTCCCTGCCTGCTCCAGCCCCATCAAAGTTACATACGTAGTCTTTTCATTCTTTTCATCGCTCCGCACGGGCTTTCCAAGCTCTTCCACTGTACTTGTCACATCCAGGATATCGTCCTGTATCTGGAATGCCATCCCCACTGCCGACGCAATCTGTTCTACCGCCTGTACATCCGTATCACCTGCTCCGGCCAGAATTGCCCCAATCATCATAGACGCCTCAATCAGCGCTCCCGTTTTTAATCGGTAAATAAAGTCAAGTTCTTCTTCCGACAGGCTTTTTCCCGCCATTTCCACATCTCTGCACTGACCTCCCAGCATCCCATAAACGCCTGTTTTTCCAGTCAGAACAGCAAACGCCTGTCCGATGGCCGGATTCCCCGGCTCTATGGAAAATGCCCTGGATGCTGTCTCATAAGCATAGTTCAGCAGACCATCTCCTGCCAAGACTCCCATAGCCTCTCCATATTTCATCCAGGTCGTCTCCTGTCCTCTGCGGTACTCATCATTATCCATCGCCGGAAGGTCGTCATGAACCAGCGAATGGGTATGTATCATCTCCATAGCGGCCATAAACGGCTCTATCATATCAGAACCCCCGCCAAACATCCGGTAAGTCTCCAGCATCAACATAGGACGCAGCCTTTTTCCCCCTGCCCTCACACTGTAATTCATCGCTTCCAGCACTGTCTTTTGGAATCCCTCTTCCTTTGGCAGATATTTCTCAATAATCTCCTGAACTTCCTGCGTGTGCCTTCCCAGCTCTTCTTTAAAATTCATAAGCTTCTCCGTTTTCATTCAAAATCAGCACTTTCTTCTCAACAGCATCTATCTTCTCACTGCATTTCTTCACCAGCCCCATGCCTTCCTGATACTTCTGAAAAGACTCCTCCAGCGTAATCTCACGCCCTTCCAGAGCCTCCACAATCGCATCCAGTGCAAGAAACGCCTCGTCAATTGTCATTTCTTCCCTGTTTTCTTCCATCCTGCCCCTCCCGGTCTCTAATCTTCCAGCTCTTACTATTCACTGCGCTTACCATAACGTTCCGATACCTTCACTGTCATCCTGATTCCTATCCGCTGACTGCTCCACCCGTGCCGTCACACTGCCATCCTGCACAAAAATCCGAACCAGGCTTCCTGACGGCATCTGGGACACCGATGTGATTTTCCTCTTCTCTGAATCTGCCACATAAGCATAGCCCTGGTTCAGCCGTTCCAGCGGGGACAGTCCGCCAAGCTTCTCAATATACAGCGCCAGGCTGTGGCGTTTCTGACGGATTTGCTCCGCCATCAATTCCTGCAGCCTGTCCTCCTTCTCAGCAAGCATCTGCCGCTTCTCCCGAATTTGATTCTGCGGGCTAAGGTAAGACAGCCGCGTCCTGCTATTCGCCAGCCGCGCTCTCTGCTGCTGTACCTGGTCTGCCATACGCCGCCCCAGCTGCATTCGGTACTGCAAAAGCCGCTCCTGTACCAGACGTACATCTTCCACCGCCAGCTCTGCCGCCGCGGATGGGGTCGGAGCGCGTAAATCCGCCACAAAGTCTGCAATCGTCACATCCGTCTCATGTCCGATCGCTGAAATAACCGGAGTCTCACACTCAAAAAGCGCCCTTGCGACTTTCTCCTCGTTAAACGCCCACAAATCCTCAATAGAACCGCCGCCTCTCCCGACAATCATCGTATCCACACCATACTCGTCCAGCATCCGGATGCCGCGCACGATGCTGTCCGCGGCTCCCTCCCCCTGTACCAGCGCAGGATAGAGAATAATCTGTACATAGGGGTTCCGCCTTCCGGCTACGTTTATGATATCCCGGACTGCCGCGCCTGTCGGCGCTGTGACTACCCCCAGCCTTTTGATATATTTCGGAATCGGCTGTTTATATTCCGGCGCGAACATGCCCATCTCTTCCAGCTCCTGCTTCAAAGCTTCAAACTTCTCATACAGAAGCCCCGCGCCATCCAGAATGATTTCGTTTGCGTAAAGCTGATATTTCCCGTCACGCTCAAATACATTTACGCTTCCCAGCACAACCACCTGCTGTCCGTTCTGCATACGGAACGGCAGCCCTTTTCGCATTCCCGCAAACATGACGCACGCAATACTGCCTGTATCATCTTTCAGCGAAAAATAAATATGCCCTGAGGTATGGTATTTGCAGTTGGAAACTTCGCCTTTCACATAGATGCGTTTCAGCACAAAATCCTGCGTAAACATATTTTTGATGTAAGTGTTAATCTGCCCTACGGAATATGTTCTATTCTGTATCATTCCCCATCCTCTTCATCAGTTTTGCCAGAATCCCGTTAATAAATGCGGGCGATTCATCGCCGCCAAAGGTTTTTCCCAGCTCAACGGCTTCATTAATCGCCACCCTCGCCGGGATATCCTCATCACATGTAATCTCATACGCCGCCAGACGCAGAATCGTCAGCTCTGCCTTTCCCATCCTTGCTGTTTTCCATCCTTCTGCCGCTTCATTTAAAGCAGCGTCAAGCTCCGGAACCTTTTCTATCATGTTCTCCAGCTTCTCCAGGATATACGCATGGTTTTTTTCTGAAATTCCTTCCACTTCGTCAAAATAGAGCGCCGCCTGTTCTTTCAGCTCTTCCCCTTCATGGAATTCCACCATAAAAAGCAGCCTGAAAATATGTTCCCTCACTTCATGTCTTGTCATTCTTCTTCCCTCCATAGCCTGGCGCACGGACTCTTTGCCGCTGCCACCAGGCGGCTTTTCCTTTTATAAAAGGGATGCCTGAAAACCAGACATCCCTCTTAACTTTGTGTAATCTTACTTACGTTTCTCCATACTTACGCTGGCAATCCGTATATTTACACTGGATACTTCCAATCCGGTCATGTTTTCAATGGACGCTTTTACTTTTTCCTGCACTTTCCGGCAGATTTTCGGAACGCTGTAGCCATACGCCACATTCAGCGCCACATCTACCTCCACCACGCCATCCTCCACGGCAACCTTGATGCCTTTGGAAAGATTCTTCATTCCCAGCTTGCCCACCAGCTCATTCGTAATGTTCCCGGCCATGCTCGCCACGCCTTCCACTTCTGTAGCCGCCAGCCCCGCGATGATTGCTACAACCTCATCCGCAATCTTAACCTGGCCGAAACTCTCTTCACTCTTTATTGTATAATTATCCTTATTTTCTTCTTTGCCCATGTAAAGACCTCCTCATTTCTGTGTGGATGCTTGTAATATTCTTATTATATGATACCAGGGCCAAAAGGTCATGCGTTTCATGCCCGCATGAAAAAGCATGACTTTGAGACCCGTAAAACACCGAAAAGCAGCCATTTTTGAAGGAAAAATGAGCGAATTTGAGGTGTTTTAGGATTTCGAGAGTGCGTAAGCACGGAGAAATCCTTATCATAGTTGGGGACAAAGGCTTTTGACCCCAACATCATTATATACCAAAATATAGGTGGTGGCAAATAAATTTTCAGGGGAAATTCTATACTTTACCTGCCGAATTCCGCCAGCTCCAATCCCTCGTTCCTGTCCAAAGTCATTCCAATGCTCCAGGAATTTACCCAAAGCAGCAATGGATTGCCTTTGAGGTCTTTTACTTTTTTCATATCTGACGTTCCCACCAGCTTATTCAAGTCAATATCTTTATTCTCTATCCAGCGGATATGCTCATATGGCAGGTTTTCCAGAATAATATCTACATTATATTCATTCTCCAGGCGGTATTTCAGCACCTCGAACTGTAGCACGCCTACCACGCCCACGATAATCTCTTCCATTCCGGTATTGAATTCCTGGAAAATCTGAATAGCGCCCTCCTGCGCAATCTGATTAATTCCCTTGATAAACTGCTTCCTCTTCATGGTGTCCACCTGGCGCACCCTCGCAAAATGCTCTGGGGCAAACGTCGGAATCCCCTCATAAGAAAATTTCTTTCCAGGCATACAAATCGTATCTCCGATAGAAAAAATCCCCGGATCAAACACACCAATAATATCCCCGGCATATGCATGATCCACAATATGGCGCTCCTGAGCCATCATCTGCTGAGGCTGGGACAGACGCTGCTTTCTGTCTCCCTGCACATGGTAAACTTCCATTCCTGCATCAAACTCGCCCGAGCAGATACGCATAAACGCAATCCTGTCACGGTGCGCCTTATTCATATTCGCCTGTATCTTAAACACAAACGCGGAAAAACTCTCCTCCATAGGGTCTACAACGCCGATATCCGCCATTCTCGGCAACGGTGAAGTCGTCATCGACAAGAAATGTTTCAGAAAAATCTCCACGCCGAAATTCGTCAAAGCCGAACCAAAAAATACCGGAGACAGTTCGCCCTTGCTTACAAGCTCCTGATCAAACTCTGCGCTCGCGCCGTCCAGAAGTTCTATCTCATCCATAAGCTGGCTCTTCTGCTCCTCACTCACAATCTCATCGATTTCCGGTGAATCCAGCGGAATTTCCCTGGCTTCCCCTTCCTTCGTCCCTTTCTCCGTATCTGCAAATACCGTAATCTTCCCGCTGCCCCGCTCGTACACGCCCTTAAAACTTTTCCCTGAACCAATCGGCCAGTTAATCGGACAAGTAGCAATCCCCAGCTCCTTCTCAATATCATCCAGAAGCTCAAACGTATCATTCGCATCACGATCCATCTTATTGATAAACGTAAAAATCGGGATATGGCGCATCACACACACCTTGAACAGCTTCCGTGTCTGCGCCTCCACCCCTTTCGAAGCATCGATCACCATCACCGCCGAATCAGCCGCCATCAGCGTACGGTAGGTATCCTCCGAGAAGTCCTGATGTCCCGGCGTATCCAGAATATTGATGCAGTATCCGTCATAATTAAACTGTAAAACAGAAGAGGTGACCGAAATTCCCCTCTCCTTCTCAATCTCCATCCAGTCCGACACCGCATGTCTCGCCGTCGCCTTTCCCTTCACAGACCCCGCCAGGTTAATCGCCCCTCCGTAGAGCAGAAACTTCTCCGTCAGGGTCGTCTTACCTGCATCCGGATGGGAAATAATCGCAAATGTACGGCGTTTCTCTATTTCTTTCCTTATATCAGTCACGGTAAATCCTCCAAATATTTTAAAATTCCTGTTGCTGCGTACGCTCAATTTTAACAAGCGTGGGAGGAGATGTCAACTGGTGGGTTCTTCGCAATTTAAAATTTCTATCCTTTCATCCCTTTAAAAATGCCTTCCTATTTTCCCTCAAATAAAAGGCTCAACCATTTATTTTTATTTATAATGTAGTGAAATAAACATGACAAACACAACACTATAATTACTCCCCAAAAAATTGAATAATTTTCTCCCATAAAACGTTTCACTATTTGTCCGATAATTAAAACATGAAGATACATCACTGACATAGTGGCCCTCCCAATATATGCCACCACAGAGGAAACGCCTTTCATCTTCGCCAATATCAAAGATATTTCCAATAAAATTATACCTGCTACAACCGGAAATAACAAAGGAAACACAAAATTCGGGTATAAGCTATATTTCATATCCATACGGTAATCAAACTTCCCCTCCCAGTATGCATATGCAAACACTATAAAAATAATAATTGAAGCACCCGTGAGCAACATTCTCTTCCCTACAAACCCTTCTCTCATCCAATTTGTAATTTGTTCTTTTCCGTAATATCCCATTGCCAGGTATCCTATTGCCAGCGGCACGACATCTACATTCCATGGAAATTTCATCCAATCAGGCATTAATACGTAATCTGATGGAATCATTAAAATAGATTCTAAAATTGCCGAACAATAACACCCTGCATAAATCATAATTTTTATTTTAGAGGAAGATATATGTAATTCAATGACTGACATAAACAATTCTGCCAAAAATAAAACTATCACAAACCAATATACCCCACCCTGTCGCTTCCCTCCCCATACAAACGCTGCAAAACTTCCCGCTGTAAGGTTTCCATCTATAAATGTACATAATACCCAAAAGAACAAGCATGGAATCAAAAGTCTTTTTGCCTTTTTTATTGCCCAATTTTTCCATTCACTTTTCCTTGGCAAATGCAGCAAATATCCACTCAAATAAAAAAACACTGGCATATGGAACCAAAAAATTATTTTAATAATTCGCGTATCTACATTCGCGTGCCCTATCACTACTAAAATAATCAATAGTGCCTTACATATATCCAGTTCTTTCGAACGCTGTTTTAACACATTTAGCCTTCCATTTTCATCCTTCATCTCTTCTTTTTCTCCTGTACAAAGCATCTTTTTTCCAGCCACCAAATCCCATAAGCAAGTACTAAAACAATCGGTATGCTCAATACAATATTCAGATACGGATTCATATCTCCCCCACTCAATGAAATCACCATTTGCTGTACCGGAAAAGCTGTCAAATACATCGCATAAGAAAGATTTCCTATTTGGGAGCTTCGATACAGAACCTGCTTTGTCCCAATCAAGAATGTAACAATGATTACCGGCAGAAACAAGATATTCCCCCAGAAAGAAAGTTTCATCCAGCTAAATAGGAACCACCCAATAACAGCCATCATACCAAACCTGATATCTAAAACCAGCTTATCTTTGTTTATATAATACCAAACTCCCATAAAAAAACAGATAACCGCCTGCGCCGCTGATAAAATTACAGAACTGGAAGCTTTGCATCCTATCCCATAAGAAACAATACTTATTATCAAAAGCCCCACTCCAAAAACGATGTTCTTTTCCAAAAATCTAGTTTTATATAACACATAAAGGAATAAATAACATAAGAATTCGACCGGAAGTGTCCACAAAGAGCCATTAACTGTTGAAAGAAGATTTCCCCTCTCAAAGACACCTGGGAGATTATGCACTGGAATCAAACAGATATTTAACAGATATTTCCATGTATTTATATTTCCAAAATATGCGCCGCCCCCTAAAGTGCTCATACATGGTCCCAAAAAGAATACACTCGCGAGAATCACCACTGCCAGGGGCGGGATAATTCTTCTGATTCTTGAAAAAATATACTTTCTCCCACTTAATTTCTTAACTGTCAATGACTTCGTAACATACAGACCGCTGACAAAAAAGAAAAAGCTCACTGCAAGGCTTCCCCACGTTACGCCTGTCAGCTGATACAGCAAATCCATGCTTCCATCCGCCAGCGTATGCGCATGGGCAACTAAAACGCCGATTGCCGCCAAAAAACGAACCATATTAATATTCGTACTTCTTCCTTCTATTTTTTCATCCAATGTTCTCTTTTTTACAACAGCGTTTTCTGTTTTCAAATCTCTACCCTTTCTTCTCTTCACTTAAAACAGCTCTCTCTATTTCCCCACTGCCTTTTTCCTGCTTTATTTCCTCCAAAGCCACAATCTGCGCCAGTCTCCGTACTCGTGCTGTAACTCGTGATAATGCCACAGTTAAAGAAAAGATAATAATCAGCGAGAATACAAATCCCAAAAAGAAAATCATGTTGACCGGAGAATAAATCCCTAAAAAGTTTGAAAAGCCTACCATAAGTCCCGGCACCGCCGTAAAAACCAGCAATACAATATCGCACAGCAGCCACCCGAGGACATATTTCAATTCCAGTTCTCTCTTCCTGAGCATATTAATAATCATAAGCAATCCGCAAATCAGGACTGCCGCAATCAAGATTCTTACTTTTATTGTCATCTTGCATCCTCCTAACGTAAACGCTCAATCAAGATTGCCAGGCTCACTTTAATCATATAGTAACCTGATTTCTTTAATGAGATAGATGAAACTCCAGCCTCTCTTTCGTGCATAACAACCGGTATCTCTTTAATCCGGCATTTATAACGAAGTAGCCGCGCCACGCTCTCCGGTTCCGGATAATCTCTGGGATAATCTTTTATAAACAATTTCATCACTTTTCTATTACACATCCGCATTCCAGAAGTTGCATCTGTAATTTTCTGCCCAAATAGCAGTTTTGTCAAAAAAGCAAAGTAACGGATTCCTACTCTTCGAAGCCCTGATGACTGAAATCCTTCTTTTGTGATAAATCTGGAGCCTATTACCATATCGTTCTGCTCCTTCTCCAAAACTTTACTCATCGCTTCCAGATAAACGGCATCATGCTGTCCATCTCCATCAAACTGAACCGCGATATCATACTTATACTTATATGCATATAAGTATCCCGTCTGTACTGCGCCTCCAATACCGAGGTTGATGGGAAGATTCAGCACCTTCAAGCCATGCTCCCGACAAATATCCATCGTATTATCCTTTGAACAGTCATTAATGATAATGTAATCAAAATCCGGAGCTTTTTTCTGTAAATCCGTTACTGTTTTCACGATACTGTCCTGCTCATTATAAGCGGGTATAATTGCTATTTTTTTCATCTTCAATCCCTTTTTCTGCTGTTAAGTCATATTGTTTGATTTTTGCCCCTTTGCGTATTGACGATTTAATACTTTCGCAAACCATTTCGGCCAGAATTTACAATACATCTCATACTCTTCTGCACTTCTGGCATTATCACCGATAATCGCTGATGTTTCTGAATCTTCATGAATCCGATGACACATCAATGCTTTCCTGTCATAGACAAACGCGCCTTTTCTTCTGGAAATCATCTCCCATGCTTCCCAATCTTCACAGCTCCGGAATCCATCTTTAAAAATGACCTCAGGAAGGTTTTTCTTCACGTACATGACTGACGGACAGCAAATAGGGGAACCAAAAGACAAAATCCTCCGCCTTACAAAACAACTGTTCTGAAAAAAGCGAATTCGAAGAGGAGCCAGCATTATTCTTTTTACCTTCAATAATGTATTTCTTTTTACAATATTACCGTTTCGCATTTCATAATAATCGCTAAAGAAAATCAGAGGCTTCTTAAAACCCCGCACTGCTCTAAAAGCTCTTTCTAAATAATTTTTTCGATAAACATCATCCTGATGGGCAATCGTTACATACTCTGTCTTTGCGCATTGGTAACCAAAATTCCAGTCCTGAGTAATCCCTTTTGGTCCTTCATTGATAAAAAGCGGAATCTTATACTTGTCTGCCAACTGTGTAATGTGATGATTCGGCGTAGAAGTAACCATAATAATATTACTTTTCATAGTCTGTCTCTTCAAGGACTTAACACATTCCTCTAAAAAAGCGCTTTCCTTATATGCACAAATAACAAAGGTATGTTTTTCTGTTTTCATATGACGCTCCTGTTCCCTGCATGATTCTAATCTTTCAAAATTTTATGATAAAGCTCAACTGATAACTCCTGCATATGTTCCCATGTGTTCTTCACTGCGTGCTCTGCCATTTTTCTCCGGTCTATCTGCCGCTTTCCTTCTAAATATTCCACTGCAATGTCCGCCAGTTTTTCAGCAATCTCTTTTTCTGTCCCAATAACCGCCGTTCCGTATCCGTCCATCGCTTCCAAGATTCCTCCTACATTACAGCCTACCGGAATGACTCCACATGACTGCGCTTCCTTAATCGCACAGGAATACCCTTCATTTCTGCTCGGTACAATTAAAAGAGCCGATTTAGCATACTCCTCTGCCAGCCTTTCCTGCGAAATTTGCCCGGTAAATACTACCGGAAGCCCTTGCATCTTTTGTTCCAGCTCGCTGCGCAAGCTTCCATCCCCTATGACCCGGAATTCTGCTCCCGGATACTTTTCATATATTCTGTGAAATATTTTCGGCAGTCTGTCAGCGCCCTTAACAGGCAGCAGATTTCCCACAAAAGAAATCACGGCTCTCTTTTCTGTATCCGTCGGTAAAATTTTTCCGAAAATCTCCCCATCAATCCCATTATAAATCACTGCTGCGTTCTTCCCTGAATACCCCAGCTCCTTTGCATGTTTCAGTAACGCTTCACTTACAAACTCTACGGCTGCTGCGTTTTCCAGAACCTGCACCATCGCTTTTTGGATTCTCGGTTCTGCCATCGTAATATTAATTTCACTCCCATGGCAGGTAATGACATAAGGAATCTCTCTTTTTTGACAGAATTTCTGTACTCCTATTCCTACAGGCCATACCCAGTGCAGATGAATAATGTCTGCTCTTTTTCCACCTTTGCTGTCTCGCTCCAGCATTTTCGTAATCCTATGTTCATAAAAACAGGGCAAAAAACTTGCTGCTGCCATACTTACAAATCCCATTTTTGACATCCGCAGCTGATACTCAATATCCAACTGATAGCAAACTGGTTTTGACTGAGGCGGTATATGCCTAATTATAGAGAGGTATTTCTGCACTGTTTTCGAATACTCCACCCCATAAATATATGGAAATACCTGTATTCCTTTTTTCTGTAATGCCTGTATTCTCTTTGTCACAAAAATACCGCCCATTGGGACATTTTCCCTTGGAACAAAACCATTAATATATAAAATTCTCATGCTATTTTCCATAAATATTTATATAGTTTCTAGTATAATCTACAACCTGCATGATATCTTCCTGTTTCATATAAGGGTGTATCGGTAATGCCAGTACTCTGTCACATAATTCTGTTGTATTCGGAAAATCCTTTTCATCCTGTCTGACATCCTCAAATGCCTTTTGGCTATGCATAGGCTTCGGATAATAAACCATGCTCGGAATTCCGTTTTCTTTTAAATACGCCTGTAATCCTTCCCTTACTTTTTGGTTCTTAAGCTGTATTGTATACTGTGCCCAGCTTGAATAGTATCCTTCGGGAACGACTGGGGTTTTCACCACATCTTTTAAAAGTTTGGTATATTCCTGCGCCGCTGCATTAACATTCTCAAGTTCATACTGTTCAAATGCTTTCAATTTGACTTGCAACACCGCCGCCTGGATCGTATCAAGCCTCGAATTCATGCCAATGCGCACATTATCATATTTACATTCCCCTTTTCCATGAATCCGGATGGAACGGATAACATCCGCCGCCAAATCATCATCCGTAAAAACTGCCCCGCCATCCCCATAGCATCCAAGGGGCTTTGCCGGGAAAAAGGAAGTCGTAGAAATATCCCCAAAGCTGCATGCCCTCTTCCCATTCAGGCTTCCCCCAAATCCCTGGGCGCCGTCCTCCAAAAGCTTCAATCCATATTTATCTGTAATCGCCCGGATCCTGCCATAATCCGCAGGCTGCCCAAACAAATCCACCGCTATCACTGCTTTCGGCACAGCCTTTCCTTGGGCAAGCGTCTTTTTTATCGCCTGCTCCAAACTATCTGGATTCATATTAAAAGTTTCTTTATCCACATCCACAAAAACCGGAAGCGCTCCCTCAAAGGAAACCACCTCGCCCGTAGAAAAAAATGTGAAATCCGGTACGAATACCGCATCTCCTTCGTTTATCCCCCAAGCCATTAATGCCAGTGTCAGAGCATCGGTTCCATTTGCACAGGCAATACAGTGTTTTACTCCCACGTATTCTGCCAGGCTCTTCTCCAACTCTGTCACCTGTTTTCCACTGATAAAATTACTATCTGTGATTACCTGACTGACTGCCTGGTCAATCTCCGATTTCAACGCCTGATACTGCGCTTTTAAATCACGAAACTGCATATCCCTACCTTCTCTCTGCTAATCCATCTTCGCTTTCTTCATAATGCCTGCCGCATTCACCGCAGACAAATCCTTCTTTCAACTGCGCACCGCATTCGCATACCCAGCCATAATGCCGTGCCGGGACGCCCGCCACCAATTCATGTGTTTTGACGTCCCTTGTTACAACAGCTCCTGCCGCAACCATCGCCCATGCCCCAACCGTATGCCCACATACCACCGTGGCATTTGCGCCTATTGTAGCTCCAGTCTGTAAAAGCGTCCTCCTGTATCCCGCACTTCCCTTTGGATATTTCGCACGGGGCGTCAAATCATTCGTAAACACCATAGACGGCCCACAGAAGACATAATCTTCCAGCTCCACTCCTTCATAGATGGATACATTATTCTGTACTTTTACACCATTTCCGATTTTTACATCATTTGAAACATTGACATTCTGCCCGAAGGAACAGTTTTCCCCGATTCTGGCGCCCTTCTGAATGTGACAAAAATGCCAGACTTTCGTCCCTTCGCCAATCACTACATCTTCATCTATATAACTGCTTTCATGAACAAAATAATCACCCATCAAATTCTCCCTGCATATCCAGCGCCGCAAAACCCTCAAGCGGCAGCTTTACCGGCATTCCCGTTTTCTGACTTTTATATATCGCCAAAATCATCTCCAGTGCATTTTTGCCTGCATATGCGTCTACATAAGGCGCCCTGTCATTTTGGATTGCATCAATCACATCGGCATACAGGCTGGTATGACCGTTTCCATAAACATTGCTGGTCTGCTCCTCAAGTCCTTTATTCCTCTGGTCTGCGTCACTCTCATCCGCGAAATTCCACACATCAATATTGTTTGTAGACTTTCCGCCTATCTTAACTGTACCATTTTCCCCAAAAAGATACAAGGTTTCTTCCAGATTCTGCGGATAAACATTTGTCGTTCCCTCAATCGTACCAATCGCACCATTTTTAAATTTCACGACCGCCATACCAATATCTTCCGCCTCCAGATAAGGATGTAACTGTTGTCTTGTAGCTCCGTAAACTTCCTCTACCTCGTTTCCCATCATCCACCGCAGCAAATCGATTCCATGAATGCACTGGTTCATCAAAGCGCCGCCATCCTGCGCCCATGTTCCACGCCACGGCGCCTGCTCATAATATGCCTTTCCCCTATTCCATCTTACATGGATGGAACCGTGGGATATCTTTCCGAATCTTCCCTGTTCCAAGGCTTTTCTCATTTCCTGAACTGCCACATTAAAACGGTTCTGATGACAGGCGGATACTTTTACGCCCTTTTCCTCTGAACGTCGGACGATTTCATTCGCGTCGCTCATATTCATCGCCATCGGCTTTTCGATAATCACATGGATTCCATGATCAATGCAGTAAAGCGCTATCTCTGCATGAAGCCCGCTTTCCGTGGCAATTCCCACAAGCTCCGGCCTAATTTCCTTTATCATCCTTTTGTAGTCTGTGTATCTCTTAATTGAAGAATCATTTTGAAGTCCGTTTTTCTCCAAAACCGCTTCCATATGCTCCGGCACAATATCACATACAGCCGCAAATTCCAGTTTGTTATTAATAACGGCTTTCACATGATTTGTAGAAATACGTCCACAGCCAATTAATGCATATTTCATTTCTATCCTACCTCCATTATCTTTCTATTCACAAAAAGCAATCTGCCACTGGTTTCATCACTACATCCATATCACATAATTTTCGTGCGTGCTCCCGTATTTCTCCTGCAATACTGTTTAAATCCTTTCCTGTATAAAGGCTATCATAAAACTCAATCACTTTTTCCATATCAATCGGCATTTCGTTTCCTTCAACTTTATAAATATATGGATAATCCTGAATACAAAATATATCAATGTCAACCGCAGTAAGCATCGGAAGCCCTTTCGCTGCATATTCTCTGCTTTTTAAAGAACTTGACATTTTCAAGCCTTTTCTATGTGCCCCCAGACACTCCACCGCAAGTGTACATCGATTATAAATCTCGTCCAATTGTTCTCCATACAATGCCCCACAAAATGTTACTTTATCCTGAATCCCATATTTTCCCACAAGACTCTGATACAATTTCAATTCCTCTCCCTCGCCTACCATATAAAAATGAATCTTTCTTGTTCCTCCCTGTTTATAATACCTCCCTATTCCCTCCAATAATCTGTCATAGCCATGCCATCTTGCCAAATCTGCTACCGCAATCACATTGATGCCATCCTCCCCTATTTCCGGATGCTGTGCTATTGATATTTTCCCAAAATCTACACCATTAATCACCCGAAATGCCTCTATTCCATATATTTCTTTGTCGTACGAGTATGTTGCAATCTGAGATACATACGGCTTCATACGTTTCCTATAAAGCTTATCCAACAGCAAAACAATTCTGTTTTCAAGCGAATCTACCATTTCTGCATCATACGGATATGTCGGAATTTCAATTATAACTTTTGTATGTGCTTTTGCCAGCACTTTTAATAGCTTATGAAACTCTCCATCTGCAAATACATACCGGATATAACATCCGCTATAATGGACTTTTTGCAAATATTTAGATAAAAAATGGCTTGCCTGAACCTTATAAGGACGCTTCATCCCTGACACCAACACAATTTGTTTCCCATTGTTCTTTTCAAGTATTAGCTGACTGTCATTTTTTCGATAAACGGCATCCACGCAAAAACTTTTTCTAAGTGTTTCAATTTGGTTTCGTATCTTTTTGTTAATACCCAAAAGCGGATTTGTCATATCCCTTGCCGTATAATACAAAATTTTATTCATATCTTCACACCTTTCCCGCCAACATAAGAAAACGCATCACCAACTCACTGCTGATTCCCGGACGCCAGCGCTTCGGATAAAAGGCTTTCCGCAGCCTGATTTTCCACGGATACTTGTCATCCTCAAAGAGTCCTGCCATCTTTCTTTTTTTTGGGCTCAACTGATTCTTATAAATCCTGATATATTCACGGTTACGCTCCGCCACATCCCCATCGTTGCGAAGTACAGCCAGGCACCACTTTATTTTCCTTTCCAATGATATTTTCGTCACGCTGGAATCCAACCTCCGATACCTCGCATATATTTTATGGTTCACATGCACCTTTCCGAATCCTAAGCCAATTGCACCTGCCAGCCAGTCATGGGAACGCACCTTGTATGGATCGCATTTTAACATTTCTTCCCGAAGCCGCCTATTGATTACCATTGAGAATCCTACGCCAAAGGTTCCAGTCATTGCCCTTCGAAAGCATAGACTTCCTTTTGGGGGAGCCTGGATTCCCAAGCTTTTCCCTGTTTCATCAAACATCTCACTTAAACTATAATACAAAAGCGGCTGTTCCTGTCGCTGACTATCCAGCCATTTCACGGCGGACTTAAGCTTTCCAGGAAACCAAATATCATCCTGATCACAAAATGACCAGTAATCCCCTTCTTCTGCTGCTGCAAGCACTTCAAAGAAACTGGCCGAAAAACCTTTGTTTTCCCCTTCTATCACATGGACTCCGTGCTTCTCATATTCTTTTAAAATCTTAACAGTGCCATCGTTAGAGCCATCATCCCTTACATAAATTTCAAATTTTTCATATTCCTGTTTCAGAAGGCTGTCCAACTGCTCCCTGATATATCTTTCTCCATTATAGGCAGACATCACAATATTAACTCTTGAACTCATAGAATGATCTCCTATACCATATATTTAAAAAAGGAAATGCGGTCAAAAAGCTGAAATATCCTGCATACAGGCAGTTCTTGGTTCAGATAAGCCACCAAAACCTTTATTTTATGAAAAAGCGGAACCTCCTGTCCGACAAATACCGGTTTCACTCTTTTTCTGGCTTTCTTCCATCTTGTGAGAAGAATACGTCCTTCCCTCTCTTTTCTTTCCCTCACAGATTTAGAGCCATAAAACTGCCGCATGGAAGAAAACTTCATACCCAGTACAAAGTTATCCACGTTTCCTGTATATCCCGCTTTTTTCAGATAACGCAAAGCGTCTAACATATCCCGATACACATCCACCGCTTTTTTTACAGTGTAATTCGTAGATAAAGTCCCCATCTCACGAATGTAGCAGTACAGGCTTTCCGGAACAAGAACAACCTTCTGCACCACACTGAAAATTCCTGCGCTAGTCGGCAGGTCTTCTGCGTACCGATAATTTTCCGGAAACCAAATATTTCTCTCAGTAAAAACAGACCTGCCAACCAGTTTAAAGCATACACTGTTCAAAGAAAGGTACGTATAATTCAAAAACCAGTCTAAAATCTGCCCGCTGCTGTAGGCTGTCCTCTCTCCACACGGAAACTCTGTCTCCCCAAGAAATTTTTCTTTTCCATCCGGCAAAAAGCAGATATTCTTTTCCTGGCAGACTGCCACCTCTGCATTTTCCGCTCTGGCAGCTTCCAACATCGTTTCATACATATGCTTTTCCACATAATCATCCGAATCCACAAATCCCAGATACTCTCCGCAGCTCTCACGGATTCCTGCATTCCTTGCCGCCCCAAGCCCTCTGTTTTCCTGTACAAGCAGACGAATTCTGGGATCCGATTTCTGGCATTCTTTTACTACTTCGGCTCCACCGTCTGTAGACCCGTCGTCCACTACCACAATCTCAATATTTTTCAGTGTCTGTCTCATCAGGCTGTCCAGACATCGTCCAATCGTCTTTTTTCGATTATAAAGCGGTACAATAATACTGACTGCTATCTGTCCATCCATATCCATCACCTGTATCTTCCTTCTATTCCTCCCATGTAGGTACATTTCCCAGATATTTAAAACGATATTCACCGTCTGCTTCCTGAATCTCGTAAATATCCCCATCCTCTGCCGACTCAAATTTAAAATAATGCCTCAGATAGTCATATTCCTTCTTCTTCTCGTTAGGATTTGAAAACCATACATATTTATATTCTGTCTCTATCAGAAGCTCCGGATATTTTGCCACATTAATTAAAATCTGCTTTCCTTTATTTCTCATCCCTAGCGTATAGCTATCAAGA
Organism: Hominisplanchenecus murintestinalis; assembly: GCF_943193015.1. Lineage (NCBI taxonomy): Bacteria > Bacillati > Bacillota > Clostridia > Lachnospirales > Lachnospiraceae > Hominisplanchenecus > Hominisplanchenecus murintestinalis. The sequence goes on along the minus strand of NZ_CALPCM010000007.1, from coordinate 79,817 downwards.
TCCCAGGAATACTGTCTGCCTAACTCATAAGTCAGCATTTTTATATTGTTTGTTTCCAATTTCCCAATTAAAAAAACACGTCCGTCATCTCCCACCAGCTCCCGAAACTTTTCTACCTGCTCTTTTGTCTCAACACGTTTTTTCCATTCGCTCTCCTGGCTTCTCCGGAGACTTGAAACCTTCGGGATAAAATTGCCGCTTGTCCCATACAGACATGCAACAGAAATCGTTACCGCAACTGCTTTTATTTTCAAACTTCTATCAATTTCCGGCAGCCGGTAAAATATGGGAAAGAGCATCGTACACACCCCAACCAGCATATAATATGCCGCATACCGTTCCAATCCTGCTACCGTTTCACTATCTGACGCTCCAAATACATTCATATAGGCGTAGAACATGACGCCCATATATAAAAATGCACCCACTAAATAAAGAAACAGCACTGTTCTTATCTCATTTTTATGCTTTCTCAATACAGACACCAGCAAAAATATCCCCATCGCATACAAGCCAAAGAAAATCACATAACTCATATGGGGTATCTTCCCACTGCTCTCAATAACAACAAAACTTTTGTCCAAAATCGAACTGAATATCTGGGAGGCGCTCTTATTTACGGTTCCAATCCCTCTGCTCAGCACATTGCTGGATATTACCCCTGACCAGATGATATTCACAAAAAACGGCGTAATCAGAAGAAGCAGAAACTTGATATATTTCTTCTGAAGAACCGCTCTAAGCTTTCTAAAATCTGTCACATGATCGTCACAGTCTCTAAAATAATCCGAAAGAAAAGCAGTCAAAATCACCATACAAACAAATAATGGTCCCACCAGACTCTTCATAGCGGCAGTCACCGCCAAACTACAAAACAGGAGAATCTGGTTAATTTTTTCCTCACCTCTCCATAAAATCCACGCAAGAACTCCCCCCGCCCACATCGGCAGCACATAGTCCTGCAAAATCGTATAATACTTAACATAACTGATTAAATTCAAAGAAAAAAATACTGCCGCCGCATAAGCAAACACTGATTTCCAGCGCTTCCAGCCTGATTTCCGACAAGGAAGCATAACCGGTATGAATGTAAGTATAAAATTCCCCACATAGGTATTACTCTCTATAAAATCTCCAATACCTGAAAAGAAATATTGAAAAGTTGAGCAAATAGAAAACGTTCCGGCATGCCCCGTAAACTCTGAACCATATGGAAGCCGTCCAGTATTTGTCATATACTTTACGGCGCTTCCCCACTGATAAATCTCATCCGGATAGGTAAACAACGCTTTCCGGAAACAAACGCCACAATAAACAAACACAATTCCTATAACTACCATAGAAGGTGACACGAACGAGAATACTCTTTCCCAAAAGTTCTCTTTTTTTCTTCCTTTTCCCCTGTTCATCAAAAATAATCCGATTCCAACTATCGAAAGAATTGCCGATGCCAGGTATACATACTTCACATTTCCGGCAAACCCTGACAAAAATGTTACTGCCATGATCGTAATTGCCGACGCCGCCATACTTTCCTCTGTACAAAGCCCGGACAACTGATACCAAAATAACGTTATCAGTAAAAATAATAAAAATATTATTGACAATGTTACCATATTACTCATGGGGAAATCTCCTCGCAGCCTTCTTATAGTATCTCAATATTCTCTCTGTTTTTCACATTCTTCATCGCATTCTTTGTGTCAAAAACGGCTTTTGCATGTTTTTGTACAAACTCATAATCCACATTTGTATGCGCGGCAGTCACCATGACAAGATCCGAGCTTTCCAAAAGCTGTTTCGTCATTTCCGGCTCGCTTTTCCGGGATTCTCCCCTATAACGGTACTCCTGTACCCATGGATCATAATAACGAACCTCTGCACCCACTTTCTGAAGCTCCTCAATCACACGGAGCGCAGGGCTTTCCCGGTAATCATCTATATCCTGCTTATATGCCACACCCAGCACCAGCACTTTTGAACCGTTCAGCGCTTTGCGGAATCTGTTTAATATTTTTCCTGCGCGCTCTACACAGTATTCCGGCATACGATCGTTAATCATCATAGAACTTTCAATCATCGAAGTGTGGAATCCATACTCACGCGCTTTCCACGAGAGATAATATGGATCTAAAGGAATACAATGCCCCCCCAAACCCGGACCCGGATAAAATGCCTGGAACCCATATGGTTTTGTCTTTGCAGCGTCGATCACTTCCCAGATACTGATGCCCATTTCGTTGCAGAGCATCGTCAGTTCATTCACCAGGCCAATATTAATATTCCTGTAGGTGTTTTCCAAAATCTTTTCCATCTCGGCAATTGCCGGCGACGACACTTCGCATACTTCTCCTTCAAGAACTGCACGGTACATCGCCGCAATAACCTCTGTCGCATCTTTACCAATCGCCCCTACCACTTTAGGCGTGTTTTTCGTCTTATAAATCAAATTTCCAGGATCGACACGTTCTGGTGAAAACCCAAGATAGAAGTCTTCCCCACACTTCAACCCGGAACCCTCTTCCAAAATCGGCCGAATAAGTTCTTCTGTCGTCCCTGGATAGGTGGTGGATTCCAAAACCACCATTGTATTTTTTGTCAGATATTTCGAAATTGCTTCTGTAGAAGCTTTCACATAACTGATATCCGGCTGCTGATGCTCGTCCAATGGCGTCGGCACACAGATCGCAATAAAATCCACATCTTTCACAAAGCTGAAATCTGTTGTCGCAACCAGCATTTTCTCGTCTACTAATCTCTTTAAGTCACTGTCAACAACATCGCCGATATAGTTGTGCCCTTCATTTACCATGTGTACTTTCGTATCCTGGACATCAAACCCAATCGTCTGAAAACCTGCTTTTGCCTTTTCTACTGCCAAAGGAAGTCCCACATACCCAAGACCTACAACTCCTACTCTAATTTCCCTGTTACTAATCTTTTTCAACAAATATTCTTTCATTTTTCCTCCACATATCTGACAAAACTGCCGCCAGGCTATTTTGTCCTTTCTTTTATCTCCAATGAATTATTTGATATCAAAATCCGGGGATACATCAACAGCTTGTCTCCCTCTGCTTTTAAATATACAGTGTCAAATTTTCCTTTGACATTGATTTTATCGCCTACAATCGGCACAATTTGATTATCTCCCTTATCTGACGGCTCATACACACAAAGATAATTCTTACTCTCATCTTCAGAATATGTCCGGGATTCAACAAACAGGAATATCTGCCCATCCGAACCAAACCGCATTTGCTTTATGGTTCCAGACATTTGTGCTTTAAGCCCCTGATATTCATATGGAAAATCCAAGAAATTCTGATATTCATATGCCGGATTTTCAAAGTTGAATTCACATCCTTCCCGCAATGCCGTTACACCTTCCAGTAAAGGATACTGTCCTTCCTGCAATGCGCCTTCATCTATTTCTGAGAGTCCTCTCGTAAATGCGTACGCCCGAATCTGCTCTCCAACAACTACATCCGGCATATAATTTTCTGCAATTCTGGGATATTCAATATTGTATACTATCAAATAACGATTTCCCGATTTGTCCCGTACCTGCAGCTCGGCTATCCGCTCTGTCTCTGCTTCCTTACTGTCTTCCTTCTCTTCATCTATTGTAATTTCTCTGATGCTTTTTTTCTCCACCTGACAGTCCAGCGCTATTTTTTCATAATAGTGTTCTTCTGCACTATACACCAGTTCTGCATAATCAAATTTCCTGGCATCCGCTATGATTTCAGATACCCGTATGCCTTTATAATATCTGTCATAACCTATGATTCCATCCGTTTTCTCATCATATAGAACTGAAATGCCATAAGGTATATCTTTCCGGAAAGTAACTTTTTCATACGTATTACTGCCGTCCTGTTTTACCACTATCTCTCCATTTTTAGCATTATTAGAAAATTTTCCATCATAAGAAACTCCCCTGCTAAGGTTCTCAAAAACCCCTTTACCTGCCAGCCTCCCATCTTTCCACTTACCAGTGTAAGATACTTTATCCTGCTCTTGCCCGTCACGCATCACATATCCATGAAAAGTTCCTTTCCCCCAAGGTTTTCCTCCTTGCATTTCTCCGGTATAATTCCCTGTGCAGACGGTCCCCCCCCAGTAAAAAGAATGGCTTATATCTGCCTGCTCTGTCGGCTGGCTGTTTGAGCATCCCATAGCTAACAGCATTGCAAAACACACCACTGAAACTATTTTTTTCTTTTTCAAATTACGACACCTCATTCATAAACTGCTTTACATTATATAGCAAATATTTTACTGCGTCAACGCTTATCCCAGAAAGTGAGCAGACGCCCCCCTATATCTTGTAAAATCCCCGCTGCCAGTTTGAACAGCTTTATGAATTCTTTTACATACAGCAGGGTCAGTACTATCATCAGCAGCACAATACTTCCTATTCTTACCCACGGACTCTCGCTGAAAAACATATTTACAATACATGCCGCCAACATCAGTATCAGAGCTGTGACGCTCTTTTTATACGAATTTACACATTTATAATATTTTTCACCCAATACGCTTCGGATTGCCAGATACACAAGCCCTGCCGCCGCCGAAGCGATCGCCGCCCCCATTGAACCATATCTGGGAATCAAAATATAGCATCCGGCCACATTAACAATTAGAGAGCCCAGGATAAAAACCATGTTTAACTGAGTCTTTTTTGCAATTGCAATCCCTACTCCTGTACTCTCTGAAATCGTATAACAGATTGGCGCCATCAAAAGGAATGCGAAAAAACTCTTGGATGAACGGTAGGATTCTCCCAACAAAAGAAAAATAATATCCTGGAAAAGCAGAATTCCCATCCCAAATAATACCATAACATATGTGATGTAATTATGGACAGCGCTAATTCTCTTCTGTTCTTTCTTATAATTTTCATATACAAAGGCTGTCCAGTACATATTAAATCCTGCCTGAATCAGATTAATAAGAGATGCAATAGAAAGTGCAGAAGAATACACGCCCAAAGCGGTAAACGTCAGCTGCTCTTTTATCAGAAGATTTGAGATTGAAGTATTCAGCCAGGCAATAATTGATGCGGGCATAAGCGGCAAGCCAAACTTCAGCATCACTCTCACTGTCTCTTTATCATAAACCAGTTCCTTTCCCGAAGACACCCTCGCGTCTTTCTGAATGAACCAGTATACAGCCATTAGTAACACTACCAAACCTGAATTTAACAATACAGCGCTGTAATATGTAGTGTCCCATCCAGCACACACAATATACGCCACTTTGGTACACATCACTATCAGCAAAGACTGTATAGAAAACCGAATACAATCCTGCCGCATCCGGTAATTTAAATTATACAATCTTAAAATTGCCATTGCATAAATGCTCACTGCCAGACACCAAAATATTATCTCTTTTCCTTCCCCTACCACCTCATAGGCAAGCCTCTCGCGAAACGGAAATGCAATCAAAATTGCCACAGCCGAAACAAATGTTGTCGCGATAAGGGCATAAGAAAAAATCACACGGCTACTCTTTCCATGAATCCCCTCATAATAAAAACGTGTATACGTTTGATCTAACCCACACAGAACAATTGTCATCCCTAAATTCACAATTGTTGTATACATATTGATTTTCCCCATTGCGTCAGGGTCAAAAATCCTCGTAATAATTGGAATCGTAAAAAAACTGATGGCAAATCCAACCCAGGTACTCATGGAAAATCCGACAATATTTTTAATAAAACCTTTTGCGTTTATTTTATCCGCCAAGTAGTTCACCTTCCTTTACAAACCTCACTCCCTGCAGTGGCATATCTGTTTTCCTTTCAACTCCTAATCCTCTCTGCCTCTTATCAGCATCTTGATTTTCCCTGGAAGCCATGTCACCATTTTTCCTATTCCATAGGAACGGCTCTGCTTAAGCTGCCGCAATTCTTCATCCAGTTTGTCTTTTTCTTTCTGTATTCTTTCCATCCTTCTCTCAAGTCTGTCACGCACCTCTGCACCGTGCAGCACAATAATATAAAAAAGCTGCTGCTCTCCTGCGTCCAGGCTAAGCATGCCCCTTTCTCCCTTTTCACCGCTCTTTCTAACACACTGAACGCTCATGTCGCTCAAAATCTTCAGCCGCTTCATATAAGCTTTCCAGAATATTTTATCCATATTCAGACACTTCTTTTCTCCATAGGCAATCAGCTCACAAATCACCTTAAAATATCCGTAGGCATTCAGAAACTCTTTTTCCTTCGTCATAATAGAGTTCTCTCTGACCCTGCGCATATATAAGTGTTCATTCAAAAAGTAGGTTCTCTGCGATTCTGCCATACATTCAATTGTAAATAGATTATCCTCATGAATAATTCCTTCATAGAAAAGAACTCCGCAGCTTTCCAGAAACTCCCTGCGCCACAACTGCAGACAGACAGACGGCTTAAATTCCCCATTTGCATGCATAGCCACAAACATTTCTCTGCCAGTGCATACTTTATCATAAACTCCTTTTCTCTCATAGTAATCTTCATAAACTTTCTGCTTTTCTTTCAATTCCTCTGATTCATAGAAAGATTCTGCGTTATAAAACAATTCATCCAGTTCTTTTTCTTTAGCCTCCGCATACAAAATTTCAAGAGCATTTTCTTTCAAATAATCATCACTGTCCAGAAAAGAAATATATTCGCCTCTGGCAAGTTTTAACCCTGCATTTCTGGACGCGGAAACCCCTTGATTCCTCTGGACTACTAATGAAACCCTCTCATCCTTTTCTCTCAGACTCTCAACAACCTGGGCTGTAGCATCATTCGACCCATCATCAATACAAATAACTTCCAGTTCCCTAAGCGTCTGCCCACACACACTTTCTACGCACTGACCTATATATTTTTCCACGTTATACATCGGAATAATAACAGATACTTTTATCATGGAAACTCTCCTTCTTATATCTCCAAATTTGCCTGATACAGTTCTCCTATTTCTTCCTTCTCCCCATCACCTGGTTCACCACAAACGCAATCCCAATCAGCGCCAGCTCAGATACTGTCATCCACAGCCGGGACACGATAGAGATAAGCACCGCATACTCTTCCGGCATAATAAGCCCCAATCCCAGCACGAGGATACCCTCCCGGACTCCCAGCCCCGACGGGGCGAAAATCGCCAGGATGCCGATGATGCAGGACAGCCCAAAAATTCCTGCGCTGTAAAGCATTTCTGACATGGGAATCGGATAGATAGAGCAGGTCAGCATATAAAAACCGACGCCTACAATGACCCAATTGCCTATAAACATCAGCACCACTTTAATCATCTCACCATAAGTAATCGGTATTTCCATGTCCTTTTTATGGATGACCTTTTCCAAAATCCGCAGAAAGAAGTTGATAATCTTCGGGTTGATGCAAATGAAAAACACCACGACCAGCGCCGCTGTCGCCCACTGATAATCCGCCAGGAGATCATTCGGAAAGAACAGCAGCGACACCAGGAACAGGAACGACGCTCCCAACAGGGTGCATATATTTTCCAGGAAAAAACAAATCGTCACCTTACGGATCGGCACGCCCGCCTCCTCATAAGCCGGAATCCTGGCCAAAAGCATAAACACTTTACCCGGGATATATTTTCCCGGGATAGAATACAAATATGCCGTAATCGCCTTGAAATAGTTGATACCGCATCCATTCAGCTTCGTTATATAATGCCACAGGGATGCTAGGGTTACCTGATAAAGGAAATAAAAACCCACTGCCCCGGCAAATACCGGCCAGTGAATAGTCACATCCAGGTTTCTGTATATGTCGGCATTTTCATAAAAATACCGCGCCAGGAAAATTGCCACCGGAACCAGCAATCCGTATTTCAGGACCTTTATCCATGTTTTCTTTCTTCCTGACGCCTTCCCCTCCATGCTCTGTACCTCAAGTTCTTCCGTACTGATTTTTGTCCCTTTTGCCATACTCCCATCATCCTTTGCTAAACCTGCATAACCATACGCCTATCTTTTATCAAAAGCTCAATAGCACACGTATAAAGCACATATAATAATATATAAAAATATACGGCACTTTCCGCAGCCTGTCATAATGCTTTTCTGAATAATCCTTATTTTTCCTTGCCAGATAAAATACCAGCCTGTGATTCCACTTACATTTATCATCTGCCGTCAGGGCAGGATGCCGCCCCTGCTTCTCCAAATATTTCAGCTTCGTCGCCGCACATGTATACTTAAATACCAGCGCGGCTTCTGGCTCCGCACCATACCCCTGTCGCTGATCTGGGAATCTTCGATGGATCCTGCCTCTACTGCCGACCGATACAGCTTCTATGCCTTTTCATTCCGTATCACACAGCTCGTATGCTTAATGGGGTTTCCCTTCATCTCTTTCAGCCAGATATCGCCAAAACTGATATCTGCCGCCAGTGCAAAATGATCCTGGCAGGTCATGCAGCTTCCTTTCTCAAAAAAGTAAGCGTTTTTGTAAGCGCAGATGGTCTTGGAATAGGAAAAAGTTTTCTCGCTTCCGTCCTTGTAAACCACAGACGACAGCCTCTCCAATGTCCACGGCGATAATACAGCCGCTCTGCCCCGTCCAGGCTGACCTTCGACTGCTCCAGGGAAAGCAGCGTCGCCTTGTCCGAATGGTTTCCGCTGCAATACAGTCCCAGCTTCAGCACGATTTTCTCCCGCAGCCCGGCATCCTTCTCCATCAGCTTCTCCAATCCGTGCAGCATACATGGCGTCATGACCACAGCCACCTTACCGTCAAAGTTCCTCACGATATCCACATGTTTCAATAGCGGGATATTCATATAAATACTGGACGACGCGCCTCTTATCTCCTCTTCCGTAACAGCGATAAACGTATCATAACCCAGAACCCCGTTTTCCACTTTCGTCTTTGTCACCCATGCTCCGTCAATCTGCCCGGTCTTTAGCAGATGGCAGAGCAGCGCCGTAACCATACCGCCTGACGCAGCATTCTCCCGGATTCCCTCATCCTGTGCATACCCTTTGCGGCACGCCACATGCGTCCCCAGGTATTTATCAGGATTCTTATAGTCTAAAATCTTCTTTTTCTTCGCAGACTTTGCCACGATTTCGTCTACGATTGCGCCTACATACTCAATATTCTTCCGCGAGCTTTCCATCACTGCTTCATAGCTCTCTTCAATCTTTCCCCTGATTTCATCTTCACATTCCGCAAACTTGTAAAACTCCTGCTCCAGAGATTCCGCAGTCAAATTGGAAAAATCAATCGCATACTGCCCCAGATGAAAGAAGTCCAGCACCTCCTGGTATTTATGACTCCATCCTACCCGCAATACGGGAACTTTCTGCTCCAGCGCGCCAATCATCGCATGGAATCTTGAAGCCACCAGGAAACGGCATTTTCCCAGATATGCCCTGATTTCCTCTGCTTCCATTTCTTTATGATACCAGCGCACCATACGCTTGTCCTTCACGCCCTCATACACCGCATCGCAAATCATAAGATCATTATTCCGCGGCTTTTGGCTGTTTATCCGGGCGCCGTTGGCGATAATCAGCACTTTATAGCCTGCCCTGTTCAGTTTATCAATAAAATCAACCATAATTCCTTTATAGTCAATATTTATCTTGCCGCACTTTTTCTCCACGACAGAACTGATAGAAATCCCTACCAGACGGCTGTCTGCACTGCCGCAGGCACGGTAAAACTCATCTGCGCGGCATACCCCGTCCACCATCTCATTGCAACGTGCATCATCTGCCATCGTAAAAGCCCCGTCCGCACAAAGCTGCACATTTTCCTCAATCCCAATGGATTTCAGGTTTTCCAGCGTTCCCTCATCCCTGCCGCAGATAAGTTTTATCTTCGTCAAAATCCATTTTGCCAGGAAACAGTTTGTAAAAGAATGGAACGTACCCATAGCCTGGGAATATTTCATGGCTGGAACGCCCAGAAGCATCGGCACCGCCGCCCGCGCTCTTATTTCCACTGTAGCTGGCAGCCGTAATCGCGATTACCACATCTCTCATACTATTTATCCTCTTCTGATGGTCTGGAATTCTCTGCGTCATAGTCCAGCTTCCGCACATGGTACTGGATATCCTCAAGCAGCTTCCTGTTGCCCGCGATGACGTCCGCCTGCAGGCCGATAATCACCGTCATAAATCCCATCATCGACAGCGTGCTGGCCAAAATCAGCGACTGAATATGCCCCGTCCCGGCGCCCATGAAGAAATACACCAGAAAACGGATACCCAGCGCCAGGCCGATCAGCAGGAAGATACCGCCGATTAACGTAAAGAAACGCAGCGGCTTGTACATCATAAAAGAACGCACAATCGTCACCATTGAACGCTTCACATAACCAAACATGCTCGAAAAGAGCCTGGATTTCCGAAGCTCCGGGTTCGTGCGGACCGGCACGGACTTCATCGCTATCTTATTTCTTCCCGCCTGAATAATCGTTTCCAGGGTATACGTATATTCATTTGTCACATTCAGGCGCATCGCCGCATCCCGGCTGTATGCCCGGAATCCGCTCGGCGCGTCGGGAATATCTGTCTTTGAAGCCACGCGCACCGTCCAGCTCCCGAAATGCTGAAGTTTCTTTTTCAACGGTGAAAAGTGCTCTGTATCATCAATGGGACGTTCCCCGATTACAATATCCGCCTTTTCCTCCAGAATCGGACGTACCAGTTTTTCAATATCCTCACCGTTATACTGGTTGTCCGCATCTGTATTTACGATAATATCCGCCCCGTTTCTCAGGCACGCGTCAATACCCGCCATAAATCCTTTGGCAAGACCTTTATTTTTCTTAAAATTCACCACATAATGAACGCCCCAGTCTTTCGCTACCTGAACCGTATTGTCTTTGCTTCCGTCATTGATAATCAGATATTCAATCTCATCAATGCCATCAATCTTCTTCGGCAAATCGTTCAATGCGATTTCCAGAGTTTCCGCCTCATTGTAACATGGAATTTGTATAATCAGCTTCATTGTACCTCCCGTACCGCACACACGCGGCTCCTCTCAGGGATGGGCTTGCCCTTCTCACCTGTATTTTTCTCTTATTTTCCTATTGTTATCCAAAAACCGGATATATCCACTTCATCTTACTATCAAAGTACCCGGAAGTCAACCGAAAGTATCGGGGCTGCTTTCAAATTGGTAACAGTTCAGCCTTCGGCTTCCTGTCCCGCCCCGGCAAATGACAGCCCTGCATATTCCTCTATCATATCCCGGTACTTCTCACCTTTTACATAGACAGATTCCGTTTTGTTTAAATCAGCGCAGGAATACCCTGCCTGTATCAACTCGTCATAATTCAATTTTGTGCCCAGGATAATGGCGTCTTCTACGGATTCCTCCGGCACGCCGGGAAGTATCCGGTAACGGTTCAGCATAAACTGGTAGGTAAACAGTGCTTTCTGTGTCTGGCTCTCTTTGTATCCTGATACGTAAATCTCGCCGGGCAGTTCACAGCCCGCCTCCTCCAGTCCATGGATAAGCTCATACCCCTGTTCTGCCCTTGTGTGGTAACGTTCCGAGTAAGAACCATCCACATATACGCCGTTGTAAACATACTGATAAACCAGAAGCGCCAGAAGCAGCGCCGCAGGCAGTGTCCTCTTCCCTTTGCACAGGCACACAAACATTACCAAAAAGCTTATGCTGCACACCAGTACGCCGCCCAGGTAAACACGCAGGCGCATAGGGTCGCTTAATGCTTTATGCAGGCCGAACGCCCAGTACACCTCGGACGCTACCATATTGTTTGTGATATGGGGAAGCACCGCGCACAGGAACAGAATCTGCAGTCCCACGAATACTGCAAAAACTGCTGGAAGGTATTTCTTGAGATGTATCCGGTAATGGTAAATGTATGCCAGCGCCGCCAGGAAGAACGGCCCTATATAGGAGCCATAGTAGCGGAAATACGTGAAAGCTTTGTATCCGTAAGCCGTTGAATGCCAGGGGCTGTTTCTCAGAGCCTCCTCCACACGGAACAGCCAGGAAATGCTCTGAGCCAGAATCGTCGCCCCGATACACATCAAAAAGAAGATTCCCAGCACCAGGATATACGTTTTCACTTCCAACTGTTCGAAATTCTCTGTTACCGGATGTTTTTTCTTCTTGAAAAAGAGCGCCTTTCCGTTTTTACAGATATAAATCATCAGCAGCGTAATCGCGATTGCTGAAAACCCGCCCGTAAAAATCACGCTGACATGCACCTGCCCCAATACCGTGGCAAACCATCCCTGCCAGGAAGCAGGCGAAAGAAGAAGCTTTACTGACAAATTCAGGTTTACCGCCGTATTTTCCAACTTCTCGCCTTCATGCCACAGCCACAGCGTCGTCTTTGCCCAGTAGATAAACCGCCCTGCCAGCCAATATCCTGTTATACCGGAAACCAGCGCCGGAATTTTTGCCACCAGCCAGCTCTTATACATCAGAAAATACAAAAGCACCAGAAGCACCAGGGCAATCCACAAAGTTTTCGCCCGTGTATGGAGTGTTAAGCTGTAAGACAGCAGAACCATAAGCACCACTGAATAGGCTGCCTGCTTTCGGTAATCCCGCCTCTCCTTCCTGTCCTCTGCAATCAGCTTACAGAGAATCAGCGCAGTCAGCCAGGATGCCAGTATAAGCATATGCTCGTTATATACCACCAGCGCCCGGTTCACCATCATAAACCCGGCTGCCAGAGATGCCAGATAGAGATATATTTTCTTCTCCACTTTCATGTGTACATTCAGAATATGGTAAGCAATCGGCGCCGCCAGGCTTTGCAGTACCGCACAAAATACCAGACACGCCCGGTACAATGCCACCGGGTTCGAGAACATCCAGAACAGCGGCGCCATCAGAATCGTCATGCCGCCGCCATAATAACGTCCTCCATACTCAGCCGCTTTCGTCCAGTCCATTCCCGCCGCCCACGCGCCCGCAGACATAGTGGACATTTCATCCATAGGCGTCCGCAATGGGTCTGACACGGTAAAAATCAATATCAGCCTGGGCGCCATCGCAAGTAAGAATACAAGCAGCATATCTATGCGCCGTCTGTACGTTTCATTCATCTTCACACTTATCCCTCCTACCGTCTCAAGATCCGTTTCGCCAGGGGCTTTATCCTGTTGCGGAAATCATATTCTGCACAGGCACGCTGCAGGCCGATAAAGCTGCGCAGCTTTGCGCCTGCAGAAAGCTTCCTGTTCTCTTTCTTTCCTTCCAGGGCGTCTGAGAGCCATTGTCTGGACTCTTTTCTCTGCTTTGTAAGAATTGCATCTACCGGAGAATAATCTACGTCTGTCAGCAGTTCCCCGCACCGCAGGATATCTTTCACATCCATCACATACCGATTGGTCAGCCCCAGCGTCCCCAGCAGCGACTCAAACCGTGAACTGCCCCGCCCCGGATTTCCGATAGCGATAAACGGCTTATGGAAAAGAATTGCCATACATGTTCCATGGAAGGAATCTGTAATCACAAAATCACTGTTTTTAAAATAATACAGCCAGTCCTCCACCTGGAGATTTTCAACGGTATTCTCCAGATTAAGCCTTTCTTTATTCGCCTGGAACTTATTCTGCCATCCATCCAGCATATTTACCAGCTTCTTCCCCTTTTGCTTTGAAACATACAGCAGCGCTTCCCGCTTCTCAGGCGTGGGATCCAGAATATAGGACGCGACAAACGGTTCCTTTTCTTCTCTCCCGGATTTCTCTGTCAAATCCCCCAGCACATGAGGCTCGCACATCAGCACCGGATCCAGCACATGGACGGCTTCGACGCCAAACGTATTCCGGCAGATTTCCACACCTTCCGCTTCCCGGACAGAAACTGCGTCCATCCGGCGCATACATGCTCTTGCTTTCTTTGCAAAGGCTCTTGGCGCCAGAAATTTCCCCGATCCAAAAGAAGTAGCATAAGCAATTTTCTTCTTCGCGTCATCCACAAAGTCCAGAAAATAGCTGTGGCCGAAAATTTTGGTCACTCCATAATTCCAAATCTGATCTGAACCAAGCACAAACGCGTCGCACATCTGGTTCAGCACTCCGATTTCCGAAACATGGTAAGTCTCGCTGATGGTATAGTGTTCCTCGGCAAAACGTATCGAATGACGTCCCTTCATCCGGCCGTCATCCGGCTTAAGCCTGGGCTGATGAACCATCAGAACCCGGTAACCCATAGATTCAATTGTCTGCTCCAGCGCATAATAGGTGGCAATACTTCCATAATTGCACCCAAACCACACGCCCAGTATTCCCACATCGTAATGTTCCATTTCTTCCTCTTTCTGACGCATTGCCGCGTGACATCCAAAAAACTACTTCTTCATCCTTTTCACCGCTTTTACTACTTCCTCCGGAAGTACACGCTTTAGCCACTGCTTTGCCGCCGCTTTTTTTGAAAATTTCTGCCCGCCGGCTATCTCCACAGCCTTCTTAAATGTCTGCTTCCTGTTCTCCTCAAAAAACTTCTCCCGCCCTTCCGGTATCCGTATCTTGCTGCGGAACCGATTATGCTTCAACGCAAAGTCCAGGGGAACAGGCTCACAAAGTTTTAGCCGTGAACAAATATCCGCCCAGGCTTTCTCACCCTTCTCACTGTTGATGAGCACCAGGGAAACTCCTTTTTCACTGGCAAACCCGGGATTGTACTTGGCAATGTGCCAGAAATCACCCAGTGTCAAATCCCCCTGCCTCGGTAATGGCGCAAAACTGCACTCCCCGCAGGAAGACCGTAGCATCAGAGAACCGTGAAAGGCTCTCTCATACGCGTCATTTGCCTGATTTCCCACGATTCTCTTACCATTCTTCAATGTGGCAATGCAGTGGTTACAGTTATGCCCAAACTCTTTTGTCCGGAATTGAAAGCTTTTCAGGTTTTTTCCGTATTTTTCCGTCCGGTATTTTCGGAACACCCCGGGCGAAGGCACGCCATGACACACGACATCCACGGTAAACAGATTTTCATAATTCCGGTGCAGATATCCCTTCAATCCGGCCACCTGGCAGGGAACCCCGCTGAATAGCACATGTTTCCCTTCATCCAAAAGCTTTTTAATTTCGCGGTAAACCGTGCCTACCCGGCTCTGGACATATTTCGAACCACGCAGTTTCCCCAGTTCCTCCGCAGAACAGATAATTCTGTGTTCCGCCGAAAACTCTTCATCCATTGCCACACCGCATACACAGCCTCCTGTTTTCAGGGCCTTCTCAGCCAGAAGAGTAAAGATTCCGCCGGAAGAACTTTTCATCCGTACCTCATCCTCTGCATAAGCAGCAAAACATGCCGGCTCCTCCCTGTTGGAAAACTTCGGCGTCAGTTCCGGGCACGCTCTCACGCATTTTCCACAATTGATGCATACCTCTTCCTTCACGTGCGGATACAAAAATCCGTCCCTGTTTTCTCTCATCTCAATCGCATCCACCGGACAGCTATTGAAACATGCCGCACAGCCACAGCACCTCTCCTCCGGCAGAATCTTAATATTTTTACACACCTCAGGCATTGATACCTCCATGCCGCACACTGCGGCCCGATTCCTGCTATTTTATGCCAGCTCTTTCTCCGCCATCTCCAGGGCTGCTTCAATCACCTTATCCATATCATAATATCTGTAATTTCCCAGACGCCCGCCGAAGATTACTTTCTCCTCTTTCTCCGCCAGCGCACGATACCGGGCAAATAGTTCATTGTTCTTTTCGTCATTAATCGGGTAATACGGCTCGATTCCCGGTTTCCACTCAGAAGAATACTCCCTGGAAATCACAGTCGCCGGCTGCTTCCCAAACTCAAAATGTTTGTGCTCGATAATCCTGGTGTAAGGCACTTCCCTGTCTGTATAGTTTACCACAGCATTTCCCTGGTAATTCTCCATATCCAGCTTTTCTGTCTCAAACCGCACGGTACGGTACTCCAGGGCGCCCAGCTTATATCCGTAAAACTCATCAATCATCCCGGTAAACAACGTCTTATCTGCAATTTCAGGATTTTCTTTGATAAACGTAAAATAGTCCGTATTCAATTTCACCGGGATTCCATCCAGCATCTTCTCAACAACCGGAGTGTATCCGCCTACAGGAATTCCCTGATATCTGTCATTAAAATAATTATTGTCATACATAAAGCGGAACGGAAGCCTCTTGATGATAAATGCCGGAAGCTCCGTACAGGGACGTCCCCACTGCTTCTCCGTATAGCCCTTAATCAACTTTTCGTACACATCACGCCCAGCCAGAGAAAGCGCCTGCTCCTCAAGGTTTTTCGGCTCCGTAATATTCAGCTCGGCGCGCTGCTCTTCAATCTTCGCCTGCGCTTCCTCCGGAGTCTTGACCCCCCACATCTTACTGAACGTATTCATATTGAATGGCAGATTATACAGCTCGTCTTTGTAGACAGCCACCGGAGAATTCACATAATGGTTGAACTCCGCAAACTGATTCACATACTCCCACACCTTTTTATTGCTGGTATGGAAAATATGCGCGCCGTATTTGTGGACATGAATCCCGTCCATATCCTCACAATAAATATTTCCGGCAATATGCCCACGCTTATCAATTACCAGACATGTCTTTCCAACCTTCTTCGCTTCATGGGCAAATACCGCCCCATAAAGCCCTGCGCCCACGATTAGATAATCATATTTCATTTATGCTCTCCTTTCGTCACGAAATAATTTACGGTATATACGTTTCATCCTCCGATAACATCCGGCAGCTAAATCATGCAGAAGCTGTCCGGGCGGAAGATATTCATTCCCTTTCTCCCCCACCGGAAGAACTTCTCTCTCCAGTGCTTCCGCCAGCCATTCCAGGCATCTTGCCCTCTCCTGTTCCAGAATCCCGCGCACACGCCCGTAGTCCGGAGGCAGCAGCAGATCCTCCCTCTCCCGTATCCGGGCAGCGTCCGACACAAAACGGTTTCTCAGTCCAAACACCCTTCCCAGGGATTCAAACCTTGAAATCCCCCTTCCCTCATTCTCAATACACACAAAAGGCTTCTCATGGATAATGGCAAAACTCGCCCCATGACAGGAATCGGTAATCAGATAACGGCAATTTTCAATATAGTACAGCCAATCCTCCACCTGGAGATTCTCTGCCGCCGGATACAGCCCAAGCTTCTCCCTGTTCACCTCAAAATTCGCCATCGTGCCGTCCAGCATCACCACAAGCGGGAGCGCCAGCCTTTCTGATAGATACTCCGCCGCCGCCTTCTTCTCCGGGTTTCCGTCCAGGATATATACAGCAATAAAATCCCCTGCCACCAAAGGATTCCTCTTTGCCTCTGATTTTCCTGCCAGAACACTGTAAATCTCCCTGTCGGGAAGAAACACCGGATCCAGTACCCTGGCTGCCTGCAGTCCGAACGTATGGTTCACTACGCCAACTGCATCTTCCTCCCGGACAGAAATGGCGTCAAACTTCCTCAAATAGCTCTTTGTCACCGCCACCTCTTCCTCTGGGGCAAAAAATCCCGGATGCCCGAAAGATGCCGCATACGAAAGCCTGCGCTTATCATCATCCAAAAAATGAAAAAACATCCCTCCCCGGTAATGTCGGCAAATGCCATAATTCCACACCTGGTCAGACCCCATCACAAAGGTATCCGCATATGCGTTTAACTCCCGCATTTCGCCAAAGCCAAATACCGGAGTAATCGCTTCATAATGTTCCTTCGCAAACCTTCTTCCATGAGAATGGTAGATTGGAGCGTCCGGTTTAAACCCCGGACGGTCTATCATCGTAACCGAATACCCCAAATCCTTTATTGTGCGGTAAAGGGCATAGTAAGTCATGATACTGCCATAGTTCCAGCTCCACCACAGGCCAAATACCGCTACGTCACGCTTCTCTATATCACCCAAAACAATACTCCTTTACAGTTCAAGGTACTTTCTCCAGAAATCCAGGTTCGCCATCTCTCTATAACGCTCCTGATAAGATTTCTTCGCCGCCTCATATTCTTTATCCATCCGCCGCATAACTTTAAACAGGTTTCTGTAACACTGTACCATACGTTTAAAGCTTCTCTTTGTAGACACGGAATTTCCCGCCGCATCTGTCATGATTGTCTCCGACAGACGGAACATTTTGTAAATATTGTTATAGGGCGGAACTACAGGCACCTTGCCCTTCTTTGCCGGAAGAATATAGCCATTAATAAAAATCAGGTGGCAAAGCTTTTTCCACACCGGAATAAAGTCCGACTTATCCGGCGTAATCAGCTTCTCCCAATCATAATCTTCTTCTGTGATTCCTTTATATCCGATATATTCTTCTTTCGGCTTTGCCTGATAATTCAGCTTACAGATTTCTGCATGGAGCTCGACAGGCTCCTGGCGCATAAACCAGTCGGCGCCTTTTAAGAAATCCTCCACGCCGCGCAGATTCAAATCTGCATATTTATAACGATATTTCGCAATATTCGAACTGGCCCATTTCAGCAGCAGCCGCTTCATCTTCTTTGCCCCGTAGTCCGGGCAATGCACCGCATTTACAATACAGTGGTTCCGGATATCATAATACTCCAGCGGCCCGGAAACCTTATTTTCAAAAGCCTCGTGCCATACGCCCACACCGTTCAGGTAAATAAATCCTTTCCCTGTCCGCAGCCCATACTCCACATCATCCCTGTGAATAAACAGCGGCAGCGGCAGATTTTCTTTACTGATCACGCTCAGCGGAATACAGCAGTACCACCAGCCCGCATATTCTACTTTTTCCGACTCATCTTCATTTAGGAGAAGCACTTTCACTTCCCGCAAATCCACTTTGTGTTTCAGAGCCTCAATAGCCCCCTGGTTCCACTGCGCTCCCTCCTCATACTGGAGATAAGGCTTGTTCAACTGGATAATAGAACCAGCCAGAGTATAGTCTTGGTATTCCTCTTTCAGAACAGATAAAAAACTATAGGTAACTTCCAGGCTCGCAGGCTCTATCATGGCATCGTCGTCCATTAAAAGCACATGGCTGATGTCCCTCTGCTTCGCAAGGCTCATCGCCTCAATGATTCCCCGCGTAAAGCCTCCCACGCCCCCGGCATTCTTATTGGGAGAAACTTTCACAATCGTGCCGTCTGCTATGGAAGTATCCAGAGTCTTTGCATTATCTGAAATATGGACATACAAATGACGGTAAAGCGGAGACTCCGGATTTTCTAAAATCTGCTCCTTCAGCAGGTTCAAATTCCTGTACACATATTCCTCACGTTTAAAAGTGCAGATATCTACCATGATATTCACATTCAGATTCGCAGGCATCAGCTTTTCATTCACATAACGCCCTCCGAAAATCATGCCGTCCTCTGCCAGGGAAAGGCAGCGCATGGCAAAGATTCCCTCTTCTCTGCAGTTTCCAAAATCAAACGCCTCCTGTGTCCTCCCGGCGCTTGAAATTTCACGGTTTTCCAGAATTTCTTCTTTTACTTCCCCACTCTGCAGATATTGATACACCAGTTCTACAGAAAATGTCCCCTGAAATTCCAGAATAAGCTGCACTTTATCCACAACCGTATATTTCCGCCATTTTCCCGTTGAAAAGCCATTAAAATACGTGTCAAAACCGACACTTCCATTCAACCCAAATCTCAGGCTTCCATCCGGCTCTGCCGATACCTTGCCATCCCTGCGGTAATACAGCTTTTCTTCCGACTCTATCACAGATGGCAGCAAAATCCTTTTTAAATCCATACCTTAACCTCCAGCAGCCTTTATCAAGCCGTAATTTATCGTTTCTTTTTCTTTTTGGCAGCATTTATATCATGCTCCAGCTCCTGATATGCGTCGCACACTTCATGCACCCCGCCGCTCATCACAGCTTCGCCCTTATCCAGCCACAGCGCATGGTCGCACAAATCCCGCACCTGTTCCAGGTTATGGGACACAAAAAGCAGCGTCGTTCCTCCGGAAAGCATCTCCTGCATCCTCTTCTGGCATTTTTTCCGGAACAGGAAATCCCCGACCGCCAGCACCTCATCTACAATCAGGATATCCGGTTTTACCATAGTTGCCACGGAAAATCCCAGCCTTGCCTTCATACCGGAAGAATAATTCTTAATTGGGGAATCCAGAAAATCTCCGATATCTGCAAAGTCCACAATATCATCAAAATGCTCCTGCATAAACTTCTCGGAGTGCCCCAGCACCGCCCCGTTCATAAAAATATTTTCCCGCGCAGTCAGATTTGCATCAAATCCTGCACCCAGCTCAATCAACGGCGCAATGCCCCCTCTTATGGTAATTGTTCCCTTATATGGCTTCATAATACCACTGATGGCCTTCAAAAGCGTAGATTTTCCGGAACCGTTGGTACCAATCAGCCCCCAGGCTTCCCCCCGCTTCACTTTCAGGGAGACGTCCTTGACTGCCAGGAACTCCTGAAACAGCAGTTCTCGTTTAAGCATATGGATAACGTACTCTTTCAGATTATCCACGCCCTGCCTTGACTTATTAAACCGGATGGTCACATGATCCACATCAATGATATATTCCTTATCTTTCATCTCTTTTTTCCCTCACCTTAAATATAGAGAATAAATTTATCCTGGCTCTTCTTAAACACCGTAATTCCAATCGCAAACATCACGACTGCTATCAGCCAGCCGCCCCAGAAGATACGCGGTCCCGGAAACTGCCCGTTGCATACCATATCACGGAACTGCGCCACATAATAATACATAGGATTAAAACCCTTAACAAAGAACCGTATGTTCTCCGGAAGCTGCTGAATCGGATAGAAAATCGGCGTCAGGTACATCCATGCCGTAGTCACTGCCTTATAGATATGCTGTACATCCCGGAAGAACACATTCATAGACGCCAAAAGAAAACCAAGGCCGCAGCAGAACAAATAAAGCTGTATCATAACCAGCGGCGTACAGAGAATATAAGGCGTCACCGAAGCCCTGGTGCAAATCATTACAATTACGAGAGCGCCCAGTGAAAACACAAAATCCACCAAAGAGCTTGTCACCTTTGCCAAGGTGAAAATGTACTTGGGAACATAACACTTTTTCAGCAATGCCCCATTCCCGATAATAGAGCGCATCGCCGCATTGGTCGATGAGGTCATAAACTCAAAAATCGTCCGTCCGGTAATCAGATAGACCGGATAGTTCACGATACTTTTCCCTCTGTCAAACATATTTGAAAATACCAGCGTCATAATAATCATAATCAGCAGCGGATTCAGGATACTCCACACATACCCCAGGACGCTCCTCCGGTATTTCAGCTTTACATCACGCTTTACCAGCTGCTTGAGCAAGTCTTTATATTGGAAAAACACATGAACTCTTTCCTGCCAAATACTCATTTCTTCAACCCTTCCTTTATCTTAAATGTCAGCCTGGCCGCATAATACGCCCGGTAATCTGTTTTCCTCAGAAACAATACCGCCCGGTTTCTCACCGCCTGGTAAATCTTCGGGTACTTCTCCAAAAGCCCCCTGTCAAACTCCCGCATCTGCAGCGGAATTTTCCTGCTGCATGGAAAACTCAGGAATATCTTAAACCTGCTGGCTGCCATCCGCGCAATAATATTTTCCAGATAAACCATCACGCACGCCGGCGCTCTCTTCTGCCTCTGCTCATCATAAAAGCCCAGAAGACGCTGCAGAACCCTGTCATAATTTTCTGCGTTTTTCCTCATGCTTTTCATATTCATGCTTTGTCCCGGAAGCCCTACACGATACATGTACACAACCGCATCAATGCACGTAACCGTGCGGATTAACGGCACCGGAAACAGCACATATTCCATATCTACATAGAAACAATGCTCGTCAATCGGCGGAATCCCCCGCAGCATTTCTGTCCGCATCGTCATCCCATGCATTTTCATAAATATTCTACCACTAATCTCAGAAAATTGGTACTCTTTTCCATAAATAACCCCGGCAAATGGCTCCGCAAACTCCGGCTTTTTCCGGCCGTCCTTCTCGCGCACCCAGTAATAGTTCGAAAACACCACATCCGAAGTACAGCCTTTCAGACAGTCCATCAGACGCAGAAAAGCCTCCCGCTCCACCCAGTCGTCGCCGTCCACTACCTTAAAGTACTTTCCGGAAGCCTCCAAAAGCCCTCGGTTAATCGTGGAACCGTGTCCGCCGTTCTCTTTATTTATGACACGAAAAGAATTTGGATAGCGCTTTTCGTACGCCGCCGCCAAGTCGGCAGAACGGTCTTTCGAACCGTCGTTGACGATTAGAACCTCCAAATCCTCCAGAACCTCCGGAATCACAAACGAATCCAGACAGTTTTCAATATATTTTTCAATGTTATAGGCGGGTATCACCACCGTAAGTATTTTTTTCATAAACCATCTCCAGAGGAAGTGCTAAAGCCTCACTCCTCACGCCTTCTTTTCAGCCGCAGAATCCCTTCCTTTAAAGCACAGGGCAGGCACATAACAGCTTTCCCCACCTTGTAGGATGTAGAGCCCTTCACATTTTCAAGCTCCGCCTGCAGACGCTCAATCTCCCAGTCCTTTTCTATGCCCACCCGGTAAATCCGCTCTTCATAAACATAGGCATGACGGTCTCTCAGCAGAATCTTCACAAGCTCCCATTCTTCGGGAGTAAATACCTCTGCTTCCAGCTCATCGTTTTTGTCCGCCTCAAGAAACTCCTTCTGAAACCGCTCCATGTACATATCCCGGTATTCCTCTCCTACCCGGTAGAGAGCCGCGATATAATTGTGATACCGCTTAAAGTTATAAATCCCCATATAGCGCTTCTTAAACTCCGGGTGCGCGTTCAGGAAATCCAGGATAAACGCATATTCATCATTCATACAGAACACCTTCTCCCGGCTGTGAACCGAAGAGTTGGGGTTGTCACGGCGGTTCCTGTAATACGGCCTGTCTACAAAATAAATCCTCTTCGCAAAGCAGAACGTCTGAAACCAGAAACCGTTGTCCTGAAACGAAGCTCCCGGCGTCTCATTATGGCGGATATGATGCTCTTCCAGAAAGCTTCTCCGGTAAATGCCGCTCCAGGTATTCATCAGAGCCTTAAACATATCCGGTTCATCCTTTGGGTCAATCACACGCCCATACAGAGAATCCACGGAAGTCAGGCGGTTATACCGGAATTCCCTCTTCCCATCTTCCCCGGTAACAAAACGGTAAAAGTCTGCCTTGATAATATCAAGGTTCTTTTCCTTCGCCGTCCGATAAAGCTTTTCATACATATCTTCCTTCACATAATCGTCCGGCTCCAGAATTCCCACATACTCTCCCGTACACGCGTCCAGCCCCCGGTTCATAGCTTTTCCGTAGCCCCCATTCGGCCCGTCCAGGATTTTCACCCTGTCATCCTTCGCAGCATACTGCTTTAAAATCTCAAGCGACGAGTCTGTAGAACCGTCATTCACACAGACAAACTCCATATCCTGCAGCGTCTGCCCCAGCAGGCTATCCATACACTCCGCGAGATATTTCTCTACATTATAAGTAGGTACAACTACCGATACCTTTGGCATTTTCCTCTCCTCCCGGACTGTCTCAGCCCCTTTTCACCGCTCTCTTTATCTTTCCCGGCAATGCCGTGATGACTTTCCCCGTACGGAACGTCGCAGAATCTTTTACCGCCCTGTTTTCATCCTTCAACTCTTCGATCCGGCGCTGCTTCTCCTTATTCTCTTCTGCCAGTCTCCTGTTTTCCCCGAGAAGATATCCGATGCAGGAGCGTTCCCGCATCGCACCCAGCCTGTCATACAGCTCCGGCTGCGCATAATACTCTCTGCCGTGGGAAAAGAAGCCAAAGCGCTCGCTGCATTCTCCGCACAGCAAATCATACACCTTTTCATACGCAGAGCCTTCAATCGTATCCAGGTTCCAAAAGCAAAAGTGAAGCGCCCAGTTTACAAATCCTTTTTCCAGTTTTCCATATACGCCCATCTTCCTCAGCTCATCCTGCAGCGCCTTACACGCCTCATAAAAACAGTTCCAGGACTTCTCCCTAGTCGCCGACAGAGAGCCTTTCACATGGATTCTGTGGTGAACCAGAAGCTCCTCCACGATACAGATTTTCTCTGCCTTCACCAAAGACGAGAACACAAAATACAAATCATTCGAGGTGCGCAGCTCCTGAAATTTCAGTTCTGCCGCCTCCACAAACTCCCTACGGTACAGCTTATCCCATGCCCATCCCACGGCAAACGTAAAAATCCGATCCGGCATGTCCCGCCAGCAAAATGGGTTCTTTCCAGGCAGCTGCCCGCGCTTAATGGAATAGTCCATCTGTATATAATTCTCTAACGTATCATCATATCTGTCTCCCCGGAAGATCGTAACATCCGCCTGCGTCTCCCCGGCACGCCTGTAAGCCTTCTCCAGCATCTCCGGCTCATAGAAATCATCCGAATCCAGAAAAATCAGATATTCGCCGCATGCCCTCTCCATTCCCCTGTTTCTGGCAGCCGCCGCACCGTGGTTTTCCCCGGTAAGCACCTGCACCCGGCTGTCGCTGCGCTCATACTCACGCAAAATCCCCAGACTGCCGTCCGCAGAGCCGTCGTCTATGCATATGACCTCAATTTCCTTCAGCGTCTGCCCCAAAATACCATCCATGCACTGCGGCAGGTAGCGTTCCACATTATACACGGGCAGAACCACCGACACCTTTATTTTATCCGACATTTCGCACTTCCTCACTTATGCCGCCTATTCTACCATATGCCGAAAGTATCTGTCAAACATGAGTTAAATATTCGCCGGCAGGTATCACTTTCTGCAGCCAAAAAGAATAAATGTACCTCTCTTTCACTCTCTTCCCCGTCATCCTCTCCAGCGCCTGCGCATAATACTCCAATTGGATGCCATATTTATCTGCCAGGTAACCTACGCGTCCTTCCGGCACGTAATCCGTCTTGTAGTCTACCAGGACGATTTCATCCCCTTCATAAAAATACGCGTCGATAATCCCCTGTACCAGCACCATGTCGTCCCCCGTCCAGCTCTCCCGTATTTCGTCCGCATGAACGCCCAGGACAAACTGCTGCTCCCGGCAGAGTTTTCCGCCTGCGGCCGCCTGCTTCATCCGCTGTCCCAGGGGGCTCCGCAGAAAACGGACGATTTTCGGCACGTCAATCACTTCTGTTTCTTTTTCCGTAAGCTTTCCTTCTGCACATAGCCGCGCCAGCTGTTTCCCTACATCCTTTACCGTCTCTCCCATACTATAATCCAGGTTCTCCAGAAATTTATGATAAATCGTTCCTTTCGCCGCACCCTGTGCTTCCTGCTCTTCACTGACGAATTTCGGAAGCAGCGGCACCACATCAGGCTCTGTAAATACTTCGTACATTCCCTCTCTGTCTGCCGTCTGCTTCATGCTCTTTAGTTCAGACACTGTAATTTTCCCGTAGATATCCATGCTGTCTTTCCAGAAATACTCCGCGTCAAATGCGGCTTTCAAATGAATCCTCATAGGCTCACTGTACACGCAGTCCGTGTCCCACTGAAGCAAAGTTTCCTTTGTCCAGCGGCTCTTAATCTGATGCAGCGCCTCCTCTTTTGCCAAATCTCCGATAGACAATACCCTCACCGCATAAGAAGCTTCCGGCGTGGAAATATCTATTCCCATTCCTGCTTCTGTCTCCGAAAATCCCTGCTCCTGAGACTGCATCAACAGCGCGGGCATTACCCAGTCCAGATAAGAGCCGGCCTCCGAACGCACGCCAAAGGGCAGAGTATCCCCATAAAAATGACGCCACTTCTTCATGCGGTTCTCCAGCTTTGCCGCGCCGGTAAGAATCAGCTTTTCCTTCGCCCTGGTCAGCGCCACGTAAAGCACCCGCAGCTCTTCTCCCAAATTGTCATTAATAAGCTGCCGCTGAATGGCTTTCTTTAAAAGGGTCGGTGCTTTGATGCGCAGCTCTGCGTCGATAAAATCACAGCCAATCCCATAATCCGGATGCAGCGCAAGCTTCCCCCGGCTGTCCTGCCTGTTAAACGCTTTATTCATCCCCGCTGCAAATACAATCGGGAACTCCAGCCCTTTGCTCTTATGGATGCTCATGATACGCACCGTATCCTCTTCTTCCCCCAGGATATTCGCCTCCCCATAGTCCACGTCATACTTGCGGAGCTGCTCAATATAGCGGACAAAATTAAACAGTCCCCGGTAGCTGGTGTTCTCATAAGCCATCGCCTTCTCTGCCAGCATATCCAGATTCGCCCGCCGCTGCTCCCCGCCGGGCATCGCCGCCGCATATTCGCCATACCCTGTCTTTTCCAAAATGTACCACAGCAGTTCATGCATCGCCGTATAAGGCACGCGCCGCCGGAAGTCCCCCAGCATTTCATAAAAGTCTTTCAATTTTCCCTTAAGCGCTTCGTCCTCTCCATCTTCCGCATACTTTCTGCATACTTCGGAAAATGTGCCCTCCGCACAGCAGCTCCGTATCTGCGCCAGCTCCCTGTCCGTCACGCCCACAATCGGGGAATGCAGTACTGCCGTCAGCGGAAGATCCTGCTCCGGGTTATCCACGACCTTTAAAAGCGCCAGCACCGTCTGGATTTCCACCGCAGAAAAGTAACCTGAACGCGAGCCTGTATAAGCCGGAATCCCCATATTGCCCAGTATCCCCGCCATCGTATCTGCCCAGCCGGAAACAGTCCGCAGCAAGATAACAATGTCCCGGTACTGTGCCGGACGGTATTTTCCCGTCGCTTTATCCAGCACCTGCGTCTTTCCCACCAGCTCCTGAATCCGCTGCCCGATCATCCTCGCCTCCAGCTCTACCGCTGTCTCTCCGGACTCTTCGACTGCCTCTTCCTCCGCCCCCAAATCCAGCAGAAGTACCTCCGTATCCATATCTTCCCCTCCCCCTTCGGGAAAAGATGCTCCCGGATACAGAGCCGCCGCATCGTCATAGCGGATATTTCCCAGATTCTCCGCCATAATCCGGCGGAAGATTCCGTTCACCCCCGCCAGCACCTGGCTGCGGCTGCGGAAGTTTTTATGCAGTTCTACTTTCTGGTCAAGGGACTCCTCCGTGGTATACGCCGCATATTTTTCCATAAAAAGTTCCGGCCTCGCCAGACGGAAGCGGTAGATGCTCTGTTTCACATCCCCCACCATGAAAACATTGTGGACTCCTCTCTGCCGCCTGGAAACACTGGTCAGAATATATTCCTGCACCAGATTACTGTCCTGGTACTCATCAATCATGATTTCCTCAAATGCATCCGCAAACTGGCCTGCGGCATCCGTAGGCGCCGCCTTTCCATCCTCCTCACGCACCAGGATTTCCAGCGCCATATGCTCCAAATCATTAAAGTCCAGCAGGTTCCGCTCCCTCTTCTTCGCTGCAAACCGCCCGTGGAATTCCTCTGCCAGCCCCAACAGCACCTCCATCTGTTCCCGGCTTTCCCTGATATCCTCTGCCATCGCCTCCGGGCTCTGGTAAAAATACTGCTCCTGCAGGGATTTCATATATTTCTTCACCTGCTCCCGGATTTCTTTTACCTGTTCTCTTTTCTCCTCCGAAACTGCAGCATCCTTTTTCGCTGAAAGCCTGGAAAATGCGCCCAGATTACAAAATGCATCCGCATATTCCACATACGTCCCGGCGCTCTGACATTCCTGCACTGTCACCAAATCATCCAGAAGCGCCGCTTCATACATGTAAGGCCCGTCGCTTTCCCGGCAGATTTCAAGCGCCTGCCGGACATTCGCCTCACACTCTTCCAGCAGCAGCCCCACATTTTCCAGCAACGGCCGCATCCAGACGGCATGTTCCAGCCCCTGTACATCTTCAATTTCATACGCCCGCCTGCACTCCTCCAGCCATTTCAACGGCCAGGGATAGCTCATAGAGAAATCATAAATCGTAAAAATCAAATCCGCCAGCCCTGCGTCGTTCTTCCCTGTGGCGTAGCTCTCTACAAACTTCAGATATCTCCTGTCTTCCCGCACCTTCGCGTAAAAATCTTCCAAAAGTTCCTCCACCACATCATTGCGCAGAAGCTTCATCTCCCCGTCATCCCCGATACGGAAATTCGGGTCTAAGTCTATCGTGTGGAAATAGTTTCCGATTACATGCCGGCAGAAGCTGTGAATCGTAGTAATCTGCGCGTGATGCACCAGCGTAAGCTGTCTCTGCAGATGTATGTTTCCAGGTTCCTCCGCCAGTTTCTTTCCGATAGCATTCCGAATCCTCTCCTTCATCTCCCCCGCCGCCGCATTTGTAAACGTCACAATCAGCAGCCTGTCAATATCTACCGGATGCGCCCTGTCCATAATCATCGTGAGAATGCGCTCTACCAGCACTGCGGTTTTTCCCGAACCTGCCGCCGCAGACACCAGGATATTCCTGTTTCTCAGTTCAATCACCTGCTGCTGCTCTTTCGTCCATGATACTCCCATCTTTTACGCCTCCTCACCGATTTTCTTCCAGATATCCTCCGGCTTATATTCCCGCAGCCTGCGGAATTTCGTGCCGGGGACTTTCGCATCAAACCCGCATACCTCCCGGTAAGTGCAGTAGTCACACGCCGTCCGTCCTTTCCTCTCGTAAGGCTCCGCGTCCGTTTCGCCCGACAGGATACGCCTGCCGATATCCCGCATCTTCTCATTGACAAATGCGGACAGCTCTTCAAACTGCCGGCGCTGCGCCACCGCCGAATACCTGGAAAATCCGCTTTTTGTGTAAGACACTGGAATCACATCAGAAGATTTCTTTTCCCCCGCTCCCAGTCCCCTGTCCATGCTCCTGACAATCTCATCATCGCTGTTCACCAGCCCGTCAAGCTTCAGTTTTTTCAGAATTTCCCTGTTAATCTGTGCCGGAGATGCCTCCTCGCCTCTCTCCAGCATCGGGTCCTGCATCCGGTAATAGAAAATCCCGGCAGGCACAATATCTTTATCCGGGTACACCCGCTTTTCCAGCTCCAGCGCCGCATTCATATATACCACCAGCTGCAGCTGCAGTCCATAGTAAAGCGCCACCATATCAAATTCGGTATTTCCCGACTTGTAATCAATGACTTTCACATAAACCTGATCTTCTTTCTCACAGGTATCGATACGGTCGATACGCCCGCGCAGCCGCATCTTCTCTTCTTCCGACAAGGCAATATTTACAGAATCTAAATCCCCCGCCATAGAAAAGCTCACCTCATAACTCCCAGGTACAAATTCCCCCGCGCGAATCTGTTCGCAGAGCGCCCACACCGTCCGCTGCATAATGCGCTTCATCCTGTCAATGACATAGGCGTTCCGCGCGCTGCTGTAAAGGACTCTGCTCTCGTCCTTCCCCACAGCTTCCTCCACACATTCTTCCGTCCACTGCTCCCTTACCTTTTCAGGAATATCAAACCATGTATAACTGCTTCTGCTTATCCTCTCCGAAAACAGCTCTATCACCTTATGGAAAATATTCCCCATATCCACAGGCTGGAAGGTATACTCTTCCCTTTCCTCCAGTTTCAGTCCGTACATCAGAAAATGTGAAAATGCACACGCCGCGAACCGTTCCAGCCGGCTCACGCTGTTCTCAAGCACGCTGCCGTAGAGAGCCCTGGCGATTTCTTTTCCCAGTCCTTCGTCTGCCCATGTTAGAAATACGGCTTCCGCCAGCCTCTCCACTCTGCCGCGGTACTCCTCCTGCCGCAGATACCAGCTGTACAGCTCCGCCCATTCCATATCCAGTTTTCCGTCTTTCAGCTCCTTCATCCCCTGAATCAGATAAGGAAACCCGTTTCCGGGCGCGGCTATCCTCTCTCTGCTCCATCCCTGCGCATCTTCGTCCACGACGCGGATTCCCGGATACATCCCGCGGATATTATCAATAATATAAGACGGACGCATCGCTCCTCCATCCGTTTTTGACTTGCTGTAGGAAAGGCGGAGCCAGCCGCTGGGCTTCGTCAGATTCTGGTATAGATAAAAACGCTGAATATATCCGTTTTCTCTGGCTCCGGGCGCCAGCTCCACGCCGCACCCCTCCAGTGAATCCCTGTCCGTCTCAGAAAGGATTCCCGACTTCTCCGCAGCCTTCGGCACCCATCCGTCATTCAGCCCCAGGAAAATCAACGCCCGGATATCTTTCAGCCTTGTTCTCTCAATGTCCCCCACTACAACCCTGTCTGCGGTAGGCGGGATAATCCCCACCCGCGCTTCTTCAAACCCGGATTCCAGAATTTCCGTATACTCCTTTAACGTCATCGGCTCATCGCCGAGCAAATCCACGATTTTGTCCAGAAGTCCAATCACAATCCCATAAATCTGGCTGTACTCCTTCGCCGCATCCAGATTTCCTTCCCTGGTAAACCGCTGCTCATATACCGCCAGCTGCTCCTGGATTTCATGGGCGGCAATCAGACGATACAACGCCTCGGTTTTCGCCCGCGCATCCGTTTTCCTGTCCTTCATCACCTGAAGGAAAGGCAGCAGCGGCTCCATGATTTCCTCCCTCAGCGCATTGCATCGGGCCGTCTGCTCCCCGTCCAGCCGCCGGGTGGGGCGTTCCCATACCTCTTTCCAGGATCGGATGCTCCTCTTCCCCGAAGCTATCACATAGTTTTCCAGCAAATCAATTTCTTCCCCGGAAAATCCGCAGAGCCCCGTCCTGAGATAGCGGAATACACTTTCATAACTAAAATTACGCGCCGCCATCTCCAGCGCCGCGCGGATATATTCAATAAACGGATTCAGAAGAATCGTTTTTGTCTCATCAATAAAACATGGTATCCCATACTCGCCAAAGATCCGGCGCGCATACTCGCCGTAAGACGCCAAGTCCCCGGTAATCACTGCAATATCCTGATAACGGCAGCCCTCCCTGCGCACCAAGGAGAGAATCTCACGGGCGGCAAAATGTACTTCCTCCACCGCGTTTTTGGACACATGAAGCGTAACGGCGTCCTGCTCCTCCCGGAAACAAGCTCCGTCATGCCGCAGAAAGTGCTGTTCCAGAAATCCAAGAGCCGGAGCGTTCCGAAACCGTGGCGAACCATCCTTCCCGAGAATGACCGGTTCTCCGATTTCTGTGCCTGTCTCTTTTGCAATATCCACAAGCGTATGTATCGTTTTCTTGCTCAAATAAAACAGCTCGTGCATTCCTCCCACGCGCCAGGGATTTTCCCGCGCATCCAGCGTAACTGTCATAAGAACCTCGTCCGCCAGCTGA
This sequence comes from Hominisplanchenecus murintestinalis, assembly GCF_943193015.1. Taxonomy (NCBI): domain Bacteria; kingdom Bacillati; phylum Bacillota; class Clostridia; order Lachnospirales; family Lachnospiraceae; genus Hominisplanchenecus; species Hominisplanchenecus murintestinalis. The sequence continues at coordinate 48,682 of NZ_CALPCM010000007.1, read as the reverse complement.
AACAGTTCCCGCAGGAACTTCTGCTGGATGGGTGTAAACCCTGTAAACCCATCCAGCAGCACCGTACAGCCTTGGAGGATTCCTGATTTTCCCGCCACATCACAGAGCACCCCCAGAATTTCCTCAGAGGTAATATAAGACTCCTTCAGTTTTTCCCGAAACGCCCCGTAAAGCACCTGGATATCTTTCAGCTTATAATATAACCCCGGCTTCTTCTCCACAAACCGAAGCATCCCGTCAAGCTGCTCCATCGTCACATCATACTGTGTCAGCTCAGAGATTACGGATTTCATCTCAGTAATATACCCCAGTTTACTCAGGTTCGCCTTCAAAACCCTGAGATTTTCCTGCTGTTCAATCGCTGTTTTCCTAAGCAGCAGGTTCTTCCCCGTCTCTTCCAGAACCGTGCGCCTGTCTGCCCCCACTTCCGCAAACACCCGGTAAGCAAGACGCTGAAAGCTCAGCACATCAATATTCAGTATCCCTTTCTGCGGATGCAGGCTCACCAGCTCTTTCTGGGTCTGCATGGAAAACTGCTCCGGCACGATAACCAGAAAATCCTGCTGCGGGTATTCCATAGATTTCTTAATGATTCTCTCATATGCATACCGGGATTTTCCACTCCCGGAATTTCCCAAAATAAATGTAAACGGCATTGCATTCCTCTCCTTATTTCTAATTCATCCACTTTCCCCCGCGCGCCAGGGTTCCATCCATCGCGTTGATTGTCAGAAAACTCTGGTTCGGCAAATTATTTGCCATCCAGTGCTCCTTCATCCCCAGAGCTTCATTCTCCGGCCAATAACCGATGTACGCCCCTATAAAATCCCACGCCGGAATCAGCATCCCTTCCATCTCTGTAGAAGCATCCGGCACCCACATATACCCCAGACGGATGTCCTTGATAAAAAGTATTTTCCGGGCACAATCATAGTCTTTATCCCTTTCCTCACGGTGAACCTCTGCCACTCTCTCCTGAAAGATTTTCAGTATATCCGAAAACGGAAGCAAAAACACGTATTCATCAGACATATCATAAATTTTCGATGGATTGTTCCATATCATCTGTGCCAGTCCATCGTCATCATACGCCAGGCTGAGTTTCTCCGAATAGTCCTGCTGTTCAAAATCAAATCCATAACGGTAACTCGTATAAGTAATAGGAACCCCGTCAATCTTACGCGTGTACACCAGATTCAATGCACAGGACTTTCCAAGTCCAAGGCTATAAAATGCGCTGCATTTCTCATACCCCGCCACTTCCATATCCGAAAATCCCAGAGCTTTTACCTGTGCATCCCCTTTCTCCTTCAATACTGCCTCCGAAGTCTCCATATGCCATCCGCTCTCTTTCTCTGCCTGTTCTGCTGCCATATCCATCGCCTCATTTTCTTCTTTGATGGATTCTTCATGCAAATCGAACGTTCCCTCATCATTTGTGTAAGTGTTCCAAATCCCCTCATGCTCATACCCGCCTTTTACCAGCATCGCTGATACCTTTCGAACATTAGACGTCCAGTTATTGTCCATCTGGAAATTGTAATTTTCCCCATCCAGAGTGACTCCTCCCCAGATCATATTTTTATTCCTGCCTGTTATTCCTTCCGCATAAAACTTTTCAGCTTCATGCCTGTCATAAAAAACTTCTGTCGAAGCCTCCTCACTCCCAAAGCTCTCAGGAACCTCCTCTAATATATTTCTCCAATATGCCAGCTCGTCCCCCGCAACCGCTATGCTATACGCATCGCTTTCTGACCCCATATTCTTTTCATATCTTTCAATAATCTTTTCTACTTCTCTTTTCGTTATATCATACCCTGCAGCCCTTTGCTCCTGTGTATAAACCCGGTGCCACAGAGGCTGCCCCTGCAGCAGATTTTCCTGCAGATTGTCCATATCCTTCTGCCCAAACACATGCGTCTCTGTCTTTTTCAGACGGATTCCCTCTACATCCGGCACTGTCACATCCGCATCCACGATGACTTTTATGATATCATACTCATCCTGAAATTCCAAAGAGCATTTCTCTGGCGCCTGTACCTGCTCCGGAACATTCCCTGCGGTTGTCTCATCCATCATTCTGGCTCCGGCAATTCCGTTTTTCGGAATTACAATAATCTCGTCTGTTGTCGGCTGGCAGCCTGCCAGTACCGCAGCAGCACATACCATTCCCAAAACAGCTCTTCCTCTTTTCATCCCCTGTTTCATATTTTCCTTACCCCATCTCCTCCTGGCTGCCGTCCATATTCTTCATCCTGTCAAATACCATGCTGATAGACGTGCCCGCATCCAGCCGGCTCTCTATCTCCAAATGTCCGTAATGCAGCTCCGCAATCTTTTTGCACAAGGCAAGCCCCAGCCCGATACCGCCCACCTTGCGGCTCCGGGATTTATCTACCATATAAAATGCCTCCGTAATCTTCGGTATTTCTTCAGGCGGGATACCTTTTCCCCAGTCGCGGACGGTAATCCTGTTATTCACCGCCAGAACATCGATCGTATCCCCTTCCCCGGAAGCTTTGATGGCATTGTCAATCAGGTTCACCAGCAGGCTTTCCATCAAGTCTACATCCATAGGTACTGTTCCCACTGCGCAGGTCATGACAAGCTGCATCTTATGTTCAGCCACATGATACCTTTCCAGAGCCTCCACCCGGTTTAGCAGCTCCTGTACCGGATATTCTTCAAAATGAATCATTTCATTGTCATACATCCCCACCAGGCTCATCATCTTACCGGAAAGCCGCTCCAGCCGCTTACATTCGGCATTAATATACTCCAGCGCTCTCTTCTGCTGCTCCTTGCTGATTTTCACATGGAGCAGCGTATCAGAATAACCGATGATGGACGTCATCGGCGTTTTTAGCTCATGTGTCAGGCTTCCCAGCAGCTGCTTTCTGCGCTCGGACACCTCTTCCAACTCCTCCACCTGCCGCTCTACCCTGTCTGCCATCTGGTTAAATACTTCCGCTACCTTGCCTACCTCATCATTCGTCCGCACCTGCACGCGCCGCCGGAAATCCCCCTCGCTTATCAGGGTCGCCGTCCACTGCAGCTCATTGAGCGGACGCAGCAGACGCTTCGTCACCCAGAAAATCATATTGATTGCAAGCGCCGTAACTCCTGCGTAGACAAGCAGAAGCATCCATACCTGATCCTGGATATCATCATAAATCTGCGAAATATCACGCACCAGAACCAAATCATATATGCCCTCTCCCGAAGAAGCAAACTGCTTTCCCATAATCAGGATATGATGCCCGTCCGTCCTCTGGATAACATATTTTGCCTGTTTCATCGTCCACTCCGGCATCGTTCCCTGCCCCGCCACATCATAATTTGTCAAGTTCCCGGCCAGTTTCCCGTTCCTGAACAGCATATAATCCGTTCCGCCATGTTTACGCAGCGTATACTGCAGGAAAGACTTGTTCGTCTCATCCCCAAAACCCTGGGGCGCGTTATTCCTGATTTCCTGTTCCAGCACATAGGCGGTGCTCGTTACCTGCCCCTGATAATTAGAAATCGTCTGGCTGATATTATAATTTGCCGTCTGGTAAAGTACTGTCCCGCCAAAAATCCCGGTGGCAGCCAGTATCGCAAGCACTGCCAGCATCGAAAGCTTTTTCCATAACTTCATAACAATTCCCTGTCCGGCCCTCTGCCCCTTCGCGCGCCGCTTTCTGAAATTATACCGCTGTTAGTCCTCCAGCCTGTATCCGATTTTCGGAATCGTCTTGATGACGCCTGACAGCCCCAGCTTTTTCCGAAGCTGCCCGATATGCACATCGATCGTTCTCGTCTCCCCTAAAAAGTCGCTGCCCCACACCTGATTCAAAAGCTGATCCCTGGAAAACGCCACGTTCTTATTCTTCGCCAGCAGCACCAGCAAATCATATTCCAGAGGTTTAAGCCCCACTGTCTTTCCCTTTTTTGTAACCTGGTGCTTGGATAGCTGTATCTGCACGTCCCCGATTTCCAGTACGTCTTTCTGTTTCCCGGTACGCTCTAGCACCTTCTCCACACGTACCAGAAGCTCCAGAATCTCAAAAGGCTTCACTATATAATCCTCAGCGCCTGCCCGAAGCCCCTTAATCTTCGAACCTACATCCGCTTTCGCCGTCAGATAAATGACCGGAATATCATGGGCTTTCATCGTCTCCATCAGCTCAAACCCGTCCTTTCCCGGCAGCATCACATCCAGCAGCGCCATGTCAAACGGCCCTTTTTCCAAAACGGCGTCCTCCGCCTTGTCCCCGTCAAAAACCGCCAACACCTCATAGCCTGCCACCGTCAGATTCATGCATATTAAATCTGAAATTGCAGTATCATCCTCGATAACCAATATTTTGTTCTTCACTGTCCGCACTCCCCTCCCATTTTATTCATTGTACCACACCCCCGGCCTTAAATATTCAACAAAGTGTAAACGTTATCGGTAAGCCGCCGAACCTTTTGGCTACCTGTTGACAGAAAAGACACACCCGCAGTAATCCTGCCGGTAAAGGTTATATTCTTTTGACAATTCGATCGAGCGCTTATAGCCGTTCTTCTTCTTAAAATCCGACGGCAGCCAGACCGTCTGGTATTCCTCCCCCAGCAGTCCGCCGATTTCATTTAATTTCGCCGCATTTTTCAAAGGGCTAATCGTCAGTGTCGTCGTGAAATAGTCAAATCCTCTCTCCGCTGCCAGCCTCGCTGTCTCACGCAGCCGCAGCTCATAACACCGGAAACAGCGCTCCCCGCCTTCCGAAACCTGCTCCAGCCCTCTCGCCATTTCATAAAAACGCTCTTTGTCATAAGCTCCTTCCACAAACTCTATGGGATATACGGACGGCAGCCTTTCTATCAGATTCTTCTGCTCCTCCACCCGTTTCTCATATTCCTCCGCAGGATAAATATTCGGATTATAATAAAAAACGGTAATCCTGAAAAATGCCGAGAGATACTCCAGCACGTAGCTGCTGCACGGCGCACAGCAACTGTGTAGAAAAAGCGTCGGCGCCTCCCGGCGCTGTCCGTGTCCCGCTATAATGTTATCCAGTTCTTTTTGATAATTTCTATTCATGCAATTCTCCCTTCCTTTCGTTATTTAATACATAATCACCTTTTTCTTCTTTTTTCCATACTATAAAGCAGAAAAGAAGCTCTATGGTTCAGGAGGTATTCATCTATGGAGCCATTATTGGAACTCCGTGATATCCATTACGCATACCACAGCATAAACGGCGAAACCCAAGCCTTATCAAATATATCCTTCTCCGTCAACGATGGGGAATTTATTGCCGTCGTCGGCCCTAGCGGCTGCGGTAATGCGATGTGCCAATAACGGAAACAATTCAACGGCTCCCATGTAGAAAAATCTGCGCCTTTTCCCCATCCCATACTACTTGATCCAGCAGCATACGGAGATACTCTCTCTTCTTTGGAACGGTAAGCATCTGAAATGCTTTTTCAAAAGAATCCAACTGCCCCACAAGCAAATCTGCCCGGCATTTTTCACGAACCGGCGTTTCCTCCCCGTCTCCACCGCTTTTTATATGCTTTTTCAATTCCTCACACTCTTTGCTAAGTTTTGCGATTTCTTCATCTGCATATGCAATAAATGCCTCGCTTCTTCCCGGCTTCTTTATAGCCGCAAGCAGGTTTTTGATGCCTTGCTCCTTTTCCTCCAGCGCCTGCCTCTGCAAATCCCCTTTGCCAGCCAAATAGCCCTCGCCCTTTTCAAATTCATTTCCCAGCTTATCCAGCATCTCCCTCACCCGCCAATCGGGCCGGGCATGCCGGAACAGCTCTCTGCACACCAGAAAGTCCAAATCATTTCCGGGAACATTTTCCACACTGCATTTTTCACTGTGTGTAGCATCTTTATAGGGACACAGATAAGAAAATTTCCGCTCCCCTTCATTTGTCACCTGCTTCGCACTATAATATTTGGGGCGCATCGCATGCCCACATGTACAAAAAAGGATTCCTGATAAAAGCGCCACCTCATTTCTCACCTTCCGGCATGCTTCCCCTTTTTGTCTATTGGCCCCCAGCAGTTTTTGGACCCTCTCAAATTCCGCCCCCGGAATTTCCCCTTTGTGCTTTCCCATTGCAATAATCCACGCCTCTGGGGGATTATCTTTATTTTTATATGAAGCGGACGATGTTTTCGCATACGCGATGATCCCATGCCTCCCGTCTGCTTCCTCCTTCGAAAAGCACATCTGGCATCCCATAGATTCGAAATAGCCATATGCTGCTTCATCTGCCATACAGTATACGGGATTTGATAAAATGTCTCTCACTGCCGTTGGCGTGTACTCTTTTCCGCGTTTTGTCTGTATGCCATTCCTCAGGAAATACTCTACGACCTTTGCCAAAGACTGCTTTTCCAGATATTCCCGAAAAATAAAGCGCACCGTTATCATTTCCTGCGGATTTTCAGCCAGCCTGTAGGAAGTCTTTATTTTATCATTTATCTGTATCTTTTCATCCTTTTGAGAAAAGAAGCCGAGAGGGGTATTCCCTCCCAGCCATCTTCCGCTCTTCGCAAGCATAACCATATTGTCTTTGACACGCTCCGCTATCTGTTCCCGTTCCATCTGTGCAAAAATTCCTGCAATATACAGCATAGTTTTTCCCAGCGGCGTAGAAGTATCAAAGTTTTCTTTAATGCTAATAAAAGATACTTTCAAATTGTTCAATTCTTCCACCAGGCCCGCAATATCTATAATATTTCTTCCAAGGCGGTCTAGCTTATAACAAACCAGATAACTGCATCTTCCTTTCTTAATTTCTGCCATCATCTTCTGGAATTCCGGCCTTTTTACGTTTTTTCCGGAATATCCCTCATCCTCAAATACACGGATTTCCGCCCGGTCTGCCCCCGGAACATAAGATTCTATATAGTCCCGGCACATTTGCACCTGATTTTCGATGCTCTCTCCGCGTCCTGTCCATTTGGATTTTCTGCTGTATATAAATATCCGCATACTCCACCTCCCGCACAGTTTACGATAACTATTTACGCAGAGATTCCTCCTGCAATTTATCAAATTCCGCCATACATTCATCCACTGTCGAACCGTTTAACAGCTTACGCACAATCAGGCATGTATTCCCCCACTGTTCTACCTTCATTCCTGCATTGGAGCCAAGAACGTAAACATTCTCTTTAATCTTCTCATTCAAGGACTTTAACGCAGGAATACAGTCTACTTCAACATTTTTAGAAGGTGAGATTACCTTATTTGTCTCTGCATAGATTTGAAGAGCTTCATCGGAAACCATCACATCTATTGTGCGCAGTGCGTCCTCCTTATGCTCCGCATCTATACTCACTGCGTACCCGGTCATAGGCACAACCGGCATCTGTCCCCGATGACTCGGAAATCCTATGACCTGCAGCTCAAAATCTGTTTTCCCGTAAGCAGTCTCCGTATTTGCCGCTCCCCAGTATGCCATTACAATCGGCGTCTTCTGTGCCAGGAAATCTTCTCCTTCCCCTTCAATTGCCTCGCTGACAGAAGCCTTCTGCGCATCAATATAACCACAGTCAATCAGCTCCTGAAGAAATTCAAACGCCGGACGCATATAATCGCTGTACTTGCTCTCTCCCCGGTTCAACGCCTCTACTTCTGCCTCTGTATTCCCTCCATTATACAAGTCCGCATACGCCTGTGCAAACACAAAGTTCTCCAGCCACCAGCGGTTCGCGCCAATCGGCGTATCGATTCCATTTTCCTTGAATACCCGGCAGCATTCCAGAAAATCTTCCGGCGTTTCCGGCAGTTCAAGATGATATTTATCAAACATATCTTTATTAATAAACAAACCATATGCTACCACTTCCTGGGGAATCGCTACCAGCTTGCCGTCAACAACATTCGCTGTTTTGACAATCTCTCTCAAATTCTCTGCACTGTCCAGCCCCGACAAATCCTGCAGCTTTCCCTCCTCGCCCAAAATCTGTATCGCATCCGGATTTAGCAGATACACATCATCCATATTATTGCGTACTCTGTCAATGGCTATTTCGTCATAGGTTTTTTCCTGATAATTTTCAGCCGTATAAGTTATATATCCCACCTTCACTCCCAGCTGCTCTTCTGCCAGAATGACCGTCTTATCCGTCGCGCTCCTTGCTACATTCTCGGCATCAGGTTCCATTTTTTCCATAGGGCTAAACAAATCTACAATCCTGTCATTTTCTTCTTCCGACATGAGTAAATTCTTTCCCGGATCCGTATCGCCTGCGCATGACGCCAGAGCCAGAGCTGTCATTCCCGCCAGACAGATGACTGCCAGTTTTTTGATATTTTTTCCCCTATTCATTTTTATATTCTTCCTTTCATTTTGTATATTGTTTAATAACCTTCTTTAATAAATCTATATCAAGGGGTTTTGCCACATGGGCATTCATGCCTGCATCCAAAGCTGCCTTCTCATCTTCTGCAAACGCATTTGCCGTCATAGCTATAATCGGTATTTTCGTTGCATCGCTGCGCTTTAAAGCCCTGATTTCCTTTGTGGCATCGTGGCCGTTCATAACCGGCATCTGAACGTCCATTAATATCGCGTCAAACTCGCCCTCTGCAGATCGCTCAAAACGCTCCACTGCCAGCTGTCCATTTTCTACAATTTCACAGTCCGCTCCTTCCATATCCAAAAGCTCTTCCAGAATTTCCGCGTTGATCTCATTATCTTCTGCTGCAAGAAAATGCATCCCCTCCAGGCTGCTGCCATTTTCTGCACCTGCTTCCTCCTTTGACGCCGTCTGCATTTCCAAAATCTTCTCCCTAAAAGCAGATACAAAAAATGGTTTTGCAAGAATTCCTGTATTGTCTGCCAGATGCATTTCTCCTATTTCATTTCCATCATGTGCCGTCAGGAACAAAATAAATATCTCATCTGACAATACTTCCCTTACCTGCTCCGCTGCCTGGAGCGCGCTTATGCCTGGCATATTCCAATCTATCAAAATGATATCATAACTTTTTTCTGCCCCGCTGCTATGCCGTATCTGCTGCATAGCCTCCTCCATATCAGAAGCTATATCCGTTAAAACTCCCACATCTCTCATAAGCATTCGGATATTCCCGCAAATCTGTTCCTCCCCGGACACCGCCAGTATCCTGCCAATTCCATTCTGTTTCCAAAACTGCACATCTGCCTGGTCTTCCGGTATACGAAACTCCAGTTCAACCCTGAACAGGCTTCCTTTCCCCACTTCACTGTAAACTTCTATTGTCCCCCCCATCAGCTCTACAATATTTTTTGTAATTGCCATACCAAGCCCGGTGCCCTGCACCTTATTTGTCGTGCTGTTCTCTGCTCTGGTAAACGCGTCAAAAATCGTCTCCAAATACTCCGGCGTCATCCCATATCCGTCGTCCTGCACCTCAATACGTATACGTTCATACTGGCTGGAGCGCTGCTTAATGCCTAATATGCGGAACCAAATATTGCCTCCCTCCGGCGTATATTTTACAGCATTGGACAGAAGATTGATAAGGATCTGATTCATCCTCATCTCATCTCCCAGTAAGTACTCGTGCTTAACGCCTATAACTTCTACATAAAAATTTTGCTTTTTTGCCTTTGCCATTGGCTGGATAATCGTATCCACTGACAACACCAGCGCGTTCAAAGTAAATTTTTCATACGTAAGCACCACTTTCCCGCTCTCAATTTTCGATACATCCAGAATATCATTAATCAAACTAAGCAGATGCTGGCCTGACGCCATGATTTTTTTTGTATATTCCCTTACCTTGGCCGGGTTCTCTGCCTCCTGAGCAAGAAGGGTTGTAAAACCAAGAACAGCGTTCATTGGCGTGCGGATATCATGGGACATATTGGAGAGAAACATTGTCTTAGAATTATTTGCAATCTGAGCGGCCTGCAGAGCTTCTGCAAGCTGCCTGTTATGTATTTCCCGTTCTGCCTCCCGCTCTTTTCTGCTTTTATTTTGCTCTCTCTGGTTAAAATAATACAGGATGCAGCACAAAAGAAATGCAATCAGCATCACAGAAACAACGACCAAAACATTCTGATTAACGGTTCTTCCTTCCTGCTGAATCGCCTCAAGCGGCACATATCCAATCAGGAAAATCTTCCCCCCATTTACCGACCACATATAATTCAACGCTTTTACATCCCGGATATTATGGTAAAACAACATATTCTTCCCGGTTTCCAGGCATTTTTCAACTTCCGTCCGCAGTCCCTGCTCCTGGATGTCATTCGCCCGGTAAAAATCCGCCAAATTCAGATGCCCTGCGCTCCGTTTTCCCATTCCTTTCGGCTTCAGCACGAATCTTTCTGTCTGTGCATCCATAATATATAACATGGCTTTTTTATTATAAAATCCATCCGGAAGGGATTTATCAAGGGAATCATAGATATATTCTATGTAAAGCGCCGCAATTTCCCTTCCGTCTTTTATGACCGGGCATTTCATTGAATACGCCCATGCACCCATATAATTCAAATACGATTGGGACACCTGCACGCCATCTTCTAACCCTCCGGCAGAAAATTCCAATTCTCCCTCCGAAAACACTTCTCCCGTATTAGAGACGCCTTCCGTTTTCCCCGACATAATGAGTGATATCTTTACCATCGTCTGATTTTTCTCATAAGACCGAATATATTCCTCTGGATTTTCTTCATTTGCAGTTTCCTGTGCTATCAGTTTTTGGAACTCTGCTTCATTCTTTAAAATAGCCTCGATTGTACACTCAATCAAGTCCAGGCTTTCACTCAAATTTTGAATCGCTGAGTCAGACATTTCACGGGATATTTTCTGCGACACGGAGAATACAACTCCTCCCAAAATACTGAAAACTATGATAATAGAAAAAAGCAAAGAAGTCCCTTTATTTTTCATTCCTAATCTCCATTCTACCTCTATGACACCTCAATGTCTTTTTGTTTTCATTGTATGTGTCATTTACGGTACGCCAAACATGCCGTTACAGATATATTATAGCATCCCCCTAATTTTTGTGTCAACAACTACGGCAGAACTGTTGCTTTTCCCATTACTTCTCCGACTTTTTTAACAACTTCCTTTTTCTTTTTACCATTTAGGTCTGCTTTACCCAGATTATCTTTCATGGAATAAACAAATACCTGGTTAACCTGTTTTTGGAATTCTCCTTTATTCTTTTCTAAAGGCATATGTACCACAACTTCTATTTGCTTTTTCGTCCGCGGCATGTCTCTATCCTTTCCGCAAGGATGCTCATACCCATGATATGAGTTTGTTTCCGCTGGCATACCATCGGTAAATCTACTCTCCTATCCTTAATCTGCGGACTGATTGTCCCAGAGTCAGGCACAATCCTGCTGCGCGGCAGGGAAAAGAAAGATTCCCACACGGAAATCGGGTATATGCTTCAGAAAGACCATCTTTTTGAATGGCGCACAATTTATCAAAATATTATGCTTGGTCTGGAAATACAAAAGAAAATTACTGTTGAATCCAAAGAAAGAGTAGAAAAAATGCTCTACACCTATGGTCTGAGCCGGTTCCGCGACTGCCGCCCTTCCGAACTTTCCGGCGGAATGCGCCAGAGAGCGGCGCTTATCCGTACATTGGCGTTAAATCCGGATTTGCTGCTTTTGGATGAGCCGTTTTCTGCCCTGGACTATCAGACCAGGCTGTCTGTATGCGACGATATCGCATCCATCATAAAGAGCGAAAAGAAAACAGCAATCCTGGTAACACATGACCTCTCAGAAGCTATCAGCGCCGCAGACCGGGTAATCGTCCTGTCTTCCCGTCCTGCCTGCATAAAAGCAATAGTCCCGATAAACATGGAAATGCCGGACCGGACGCCCCTAAAGTCCAGGAACGCTCCGGAGTTCAAAGAATATTTTAACCAAATATGGAAGGAGATGAATGCAAATGCCTGAATTTTCCCCTAATCAGCAGCATTACCTGAAAACGCTCAGACGCAGGAAACAGTCTGTCATTCTCATCCGCATTCTTCTGTTTACGGCTTTTTTTATTTTGTGGGAAACAGCCGCCACATTGGATTGGATTGACAGTTTTATATTCAGCAGCCCTTCCCGTGTGGCATCTGCTTTTGGAAAAATGGCTGCGGACGGAAGCCTTTTCCTTCATATCGGCATCACTCTGGCCGAAACACTTTTCAGCTTCGTCCTGGTGATTGTGCTTGGACTGTTTGCCGCTGTCCTCTTATGGCTTTTTCCGGCGCTCTCGCAGATACTTGACCCCTACCTGGTGGTGCTGAACAGCCTCCCAAAATCCGCCCTTGCCCCTCTGCTTATCGTATGGCTGGGCGCAAATATGAGCACGATTGTTGTTGCCGGAGTTTCTGTCGCTATTTTCGGAGCCATTTTAAATATCTACACTGGATTTACAGAGGTCAGCCCTGAAAAAATCAAATTAATATACACTCTGCACGGCACAAGAAAAGATGCGCTCTTGAAGGTTATCCTTCCCGGAACCATTCCGAATATTATCAGCAACATGAAAGTAAGCATCGGGCTTTGTCTGATCGGCGTCATTATTGGTGAATTTATCTCCAGCCGCCAGGGTCTTGGATACCTGATTATCTACGGTACGCAGGTCTTTCAGCTGGATCTGGTGATTATGTCCATTTTAATCTTATGCGTTATCGCTTCAGGACTGTACGCGTTAATTACCCTGCTTGAAAAAAGCTACCTGGGAAAAAATTAATCCCCGCTATCCTTTACTTGCCGTTTATTTCATGGTATGTTATAATTCTTAACAGTTAAACCATAATTAAAATAAAGATAAACGAGGTACAAAACATGAATATTGTAGTAGCCGGAACAGGTTATGTAGGGCTTGTCACCGGAGTTGCACTGGCAAATGCCGGACACTGCGTAACTTGTGTTGATGTGGACCAGGCAAAGGTGGAGCTTATGAGACAAGGCGTCTCCCCCATCTATGAACCTGGTCTTGAAGAACTGATGCAGGAGAATATGGAAAGGCTTACCTTTACTACTGACTATGCATCTGCCTACCGCACGGCAGAGGTTGTCTTTATCGGTGTGGGAACACCAGAAAAAAAAGACGGCTCCGCAAACCTTTCCTACGTTTTCCAGGTAGCCCATCAGATTGCCGAAAATATCGAAAATGACTGCATCGTGGTGGTAAAGTCTACCGTTCCCATAGGTACAAATGATAAAGTAGAAAAATTAATCAAAGACAACCTGGCTCATGACGTCTGGGTAGAGGTTGTCTCCAACCCGGAATTTCTCTCGCAGGGAACTGCCGTGCCGGATACGCTTCACGCTGCCCGTATCGTTATCGGCGCGGAGTCCGACAGAGCAAAAGAAATCGTACGGAACGTTTATGAAAATTTCCACCAGCCCTTTGTTATCACAAACCGCCGGAGCGCTGAGATGATTAAATATGCTTCCAACGATTTTCTTGCGCTGAAAATTTCCTATATTAATGAAATTGCCAATTTCTGTGAAATTGTCGGGGCAAACATCGAGGACGTAGCCAAAGGCATGGGATATGACCCCCGCATCGGCAACCGTTTTCTCCATGCCGGCATCGGCTACGGCGGCTCCTGTTTCCCGAAAGATACCAAGGCTCTTCACTGGATGTCCAACTACTATGAGCGCGAGCTGAAAACCATCAAGGCTGCTATTGAAATCAACGACAGCCAAAAACTGAAACTTATCAAGAAATCCAAACAGTATTACGATTCCCTGGAGGGACTGACCGCCGCTGTACTCGGCCTGACTTTTAAACCAAACACCGACGATTTGCGGGAAGCCCCTTCCCTGGTAAATATTCCCATTATGCTGGATGATGGCGCCACGGTAAAAGCCTGGGATCCTGTAGGTGTGGAAAACTATAAAAAGAAATATCCGGACGAGCTGCAGTACTGCGATACCATTGAAGAAACTTTAAAAGATGCCGATATCTGCTTTATCTTTACGGAATGGCAGGAAGTCAAAGATTTAAAACCCGAAGATTTCAAGCGCCTGATGAAAAAAGCCATTGTACTTGACGGCCGGAACTGCTATATACCTGAAACCTTCAGCGGAAGCGGCGTCGTGTACAATTCCATCGGAAGGACTATCGTAGAGGGTTGAATAAAATAGCATATTGTGGTAAGATATCCATTGAAATTTGGTGTCATGCCTTATAGGGATGCCCATACATTTTATGGGTATCCCTTGAAAAAGTATCGTAATTTTTTATGATACTTTTTTTCGTGCAAAGATACCAAATTATTAGAAAACAAGAAAGGAAACGTGAGAATGAAAAGAATGATGGCAGTGCTGCTCACTGGTTGTCTCGCTTTCCAAACATGGCTGGGCGCCTCCGCTCCGGTTTACAGCGCAGAAATCCCTGCGGAAACCGAAAACATGGCGTCCCCTGTTATGGACGAAACACTTCCAGATGAGACGGAGCCGGATGAAGCAGTTCCGGATGAAACGGAACTTGATGAAACCGCTCCGAACACACAGACAGACGAAGTTCTCCCCGAAGAACCAGACTCAGAGACACCTTCTTCGGAAGAACTGCTCCCAGAAGAAACCTCTTCCGATGAGACGGAACCGGAAAAGGATGCCGGTGAACCCCTGGAAGAGGAAACCTCCCTTCCGGAAACTTCTTCTTTAGAAGCCCGTGAACCCGTAGACGAAGGTACGGAAAATAACGGGGCAAATGCTTCTACACAGGCGCAGAGCGCCCTGGAAGTAGAAATCCGCCCTTCCTATCTATTTCCATATAAAGGAAATGTAACTGTAAAAGTCAGTGACAGCAGCAAGACAACGCAGCTCACCAAACAGCTGGATTTCACCGGCTCTGAGCCCTCCTCCCTGACTGCACGCTTTGATGTGCCCGTCGGAGACTACACAGTCTCGCTTTTGTCGGATAGATTTGCGACTTACTCTCAGAATATCCGCGTAACGAACGGCTGGATATCCAAAATACTGGTTTACTCTACAAAAATAGAAACCGGCTGCAGCGCAGTTCCCGGATGGTTCCGCCCCGGTGACGCGAACCGGGACGGTATTATAAACCAGGCTGACGCCGATGCGCTCCTAAACGCTATCCGTAAAGACCCGCAGGGAACAGACATGGATCTAAACAACGATGGCAAAACAGATATCGTGGATCTGCAGTACGTAGTTCAAAGTCTTGATGAGCGCCGGGAGTCACAAGTCACAAAGCTTGGGCTTACTAAGAAAACTCAGGCAGTAAACGGAACCTCCGCTGAAGGGGATATGCAAGATTTCCTGAACGGCGAAGGCAGCATTTCACTGAAGCCCTCTGACACAGACAGCGAAATTTCAGAGAACAACCCTGTGGGCATGGAATTCGTTCTGGCAGAAGAAAACAGCCAGGGCACCCCTCTTCGTGGAATGACCATCCTGGCTCCCACTGAAACAGATGCCGACGGCAATGTATCGAACGAAATCACTGCCGGAACAGCTGAAGTTTCCTATGTAGACGAAACGGGAACCGAACAAACCCTGGAATTCCCTCTGTCCTCTGGGCAAGCACAGACAGCTTCCAAAGGCAGAATGGCTGCCCGGGCGCCTCTTTCTGAAAATGCAAGCGTAAGCGTTGACGCGGATGGTTCTCTGGTTCTGGACTTCGGAACACAGATAGCAGTCAAGCGAGTGACTATCAAAATTACCGGAACAAAAAAGACAGAGCCTCTGGTAAATATCGCCAAAGTGGAATTCGTTAACAATATGGAAGAACGTATTCCGGCGCCCCAGCTTGATATCCCGACTCCAAACACGCCCATATCCGAGAATGAAGGTCTGACCGTGTCCTGGACGCCTCAGCGCAATGTCACAGGATATGAAGTCTTTGTAGAAGGGCCTGTAAAAAAGCAGAGCGGAACTCTTTCACAGATTGTCCGCGTATCCGGCACACAGCACAGGATTAGTTCTATCAATGACAATCCTCTCAAAAATTTTGCTGAATACAAGATAAAAGTCCGCTCTGTAAATGGAGACTGGCGCAGCCCCTGGTCAAAGGAAGTCATCGGAATTCCCAAGCCGCAGAAACTTCCGGCGCCGCCGGATAATGTAACGGCTACAGGCGGTTTCTGCTCCATTACCGTATCCTGGAAAGACATGGATGACGCCAACGGCTACATGGTATATTATAAGAAGAAAGCAGATCCGGATACTGCATACCTTCCGGTCGTTTCCGGTTTTCAGCCTGTTCAGGCAGGTACCGGAAAATTAGACGGTACACGCCATGTCATAACAGGTCTGGAAAAAGACACGCAATATTCCGTCTATGTTATAGGATGGAATGAACTGGGATGGGGAAAACCTTCCCTGGTTTCTGTCGCATCCACCACCAACACAGACCCGCCGCAGCTTCCAAAATACGGCCTAATCAATACTTCCAATGGTACCGGAAAAGTAAGCGCACATATCGCTGCTGCCGCATACGGCGGAAGCGGCGGAGCCTGCATGATGGGAAGCCCGCTGGATACGGAACCCCGCAGCGCTCTTGGACTGGTAGACGATGATTATGGTTCTTACTGGTTCAAAGCTGACTGGGATGACGGTCCCGCTTACCCGGCACGTGACAAGGGAATGACCGTTACTCTGGATGCAGACTATAAAATGGGATATATGACATTCTCAGCGGCCGATATTACATCGCCTGCCCAGTATGCTACCATAGACTATTGGAATTCTGAAAATCCAAACCAGCAGCAGAGTGTAGCAACACGGATGCTCAGAAAAATAGATGTAAATAATCATCCTTACTATATTATTAAATTTGCCGAATCCATAACCGCAAATAAAATCCGTCTGTGTATCGGAAAAGCCAGCGGCGCCCGCGACCTCCGGGTAGGAGAAATCCATTTCCATCATTATGACTCCCTGGATGATGATATTATGGGACTGTACGAGGATGAAATGCATACTACCCTGAAAGCAGAGGTAACAGAAGACACCATTAACACCTTGGAAGAACGCTTAAATACTCCGGATCCGGCAACAGGTGAAAAACATCCTCTTTTTGCAGAATTGGCTCTGGAAATAAAGACTGCCCGCGAAATCCTGGCGGCAAATCTCGCGCCTGCTTATGAAGTAGATAACCGGATCACCGGAAGGAAAGATTCTCATCTGGGATTTGGCGGCCTGAATGCATGGCAGCCTCTTGGAAAAACCGCATATATGGGCGAAACCCTGTTGGTATATGTAGGGCATAATACACTGAGAACCGGACAGAATGCCAGCCTGCAGCTTGTATTTACACAGTACCATGCAGAAGCCAGCACCCTCGCCCGCGCAGTAAACCTGAAAGTAGGAAGGAATGAAATTACAGTTCCGCAGATTACTACCAAAGATTTCGAGCGGGGCGGACAGCTCTATATCGCATACACCGGAAATAATCCTTCCGATAAATACGCTGTACGTATCAGCGGCGGCAGCGACATACCGGCGCTGAATGTATTCAAAAAGAGCGGGGCAGAAAGAACCGAAGCCATCCGCACCTATATAACAGAATTGCAGAATTATGTAGGCACTATCCAGACAAAGCATAATGACCTGCATACCGGCACAAAGAATGTAGATTACGATTACGATCAGACAAACTGCATCTTGAACAGCACTGACATCATGATGGATCAGATGATGTATTCCCTCCCTGCCACACAGATTTGGGCCGGAATACAGAATGCCACCGACAAAGTTACGAAACTTGACAACGCTTTGAGGGCTATGGAAGATACCATGACGCTGTTCTACCAGCACAAAGGCTTGAGCGACAGCGCAGGAACCGACAGAGGAAACAATGCCCTCCCGGCACAGCATCTGAATATCCGTTACATGAGGATGTTCGCCGGAGCATTTATGTACGCCTCAGGAAATCATATTGGTATAGAATGGGGCTCGACGGTACTCACCCCTGACTCCTGGAACGGTCTCGGCTGGGGCATCGCCCATGAAATCGGTCATGACATTAACCAGGGAACTTACGCCGTTGCAGAAGTTACAAACAACTATTTTGCGATGCTGCTCACCGGCACGCAGCGTTTTACTTATGAAAATGTATACAAGAAAGTTACTTCCGGTACCATAGGACGCGCTCCTAATGTATTTACCCAGCTGGCGCTGTACTGGCAGCTTCATCTGGCCTTCGATGACAACACCGACGACAGGCACATTTTTACTGATTACGAAGAACAGTTTAACAGCCTGTTCTTTGCAAGGGTAGACACTTACTCCAGAAACCCGGCAAAAGCGCCGCAGGCGGGATTAACCTTAAACGGCGGTTCCGAGCAGAACCTGATGCGCCTCTCGTGCGCGGCAGCAAACAGGAACATCCTTCCGTTCTTCCGCCGCTGGGGTATGGTGCCTGACGCAGACACCATCGCCTATGCTGAAAAATACGGCGCAGAGGATACAAAAGCACTCTATTATATCAATCAGGATGCCCGTTCCTACCGCGTTACCCATCCGGACGAAGCAGGCACGATCAAAGACCAGGATGCCGTATCTGCTGCCGTAACAGCAAACGCAAACCGGGCAGAAGTTACAATTTCCACCTCGAAAGACGCTGATTTAATCCTGGGCTACGAAATTAGCCGCAGCATGATTTTTAACGGTGAAAAGAAAACGGAAATCGTAGGATTCCAGCCGATTAACACGGCACAGTCTACGGTATACACAGACACGATTTCCTCTATTAACAACCGGGTAATGGAATATGAGGTGCGTGCTGTAGATAAGTTCCTAAACTACTCTAATATCGTCTCGGCAGGTTCCGTAAAAATCCAGACCGACGGTGTGCTGGACAAATCGCTTTGGAGTGTTGAGACTACCATGACATCTACAGATGATACGGCTATTGAGCCGGATGCAGACGACCCTGACAGCGGTTATAATGAGCAGAATCCTTCAGGAGTTACCGCTCAGACGCATCACACCATTGACAGGATTCTGGATAATGACAAAACAGACAACGGCACTTATCATGGAACCAGCGGCGGCAACGCTTCTATCACGGTAGATATGTGCAAAACCGAACAGGTAACTTCCCTGAAATATCACGGAGACGCACTTGAAAAAGTCACTGTAGAAGTCAGCAGCGACGGAACTGCATGGACAGCAGTAAAAACGGATTACACGGGGCTGAACGGAGCAGAAGAACAGACGATCTGGTTTGACTCTGTAGAAGAAGCCTCCAGGACAGACTGGATAGGCACTTATGACGCCCGGTATGTAAGGCTGACCATTCCGCAGACAGGGGATATTTCCATCAAAGAAATCGAAATCTGCGGTCCGACAGGCGACAACCTAGAGTTTATGTCCACAGACAGCGGCCAGCCGGCAATCGGCGTATCTACTGCAGACTTTAAGTACGGTAATCAAACCGACGATATTATCCCCGCCGGTTCTCTGATTTTCACCGGAACCTACAAGGGAAATCCTGCTTACAACCTGGTAGTGCTGTACGACACCGAAGGCAATGTCATCGGTGAAAAAGATGGCAATGTCTCTGCGAAGCAGGTCATCCTCGCCAATGTTCCTGAACACGGAAATCTTGGCGAGACTTCCGCCGGAACCTGGGTATATTATGTAGAACCCGGCCAGTGGAGCGAAGATTCCCTGAAAAAGCTCAGCGGTGTGCGCGGTGAACTTTTCCGCGTCGATAACGCGCTGACTCTGGAAGGCGAACGTATCGTCAGTGATACTCCGGTAATCAGCATCCCTGATTCCCTGCCGGATATCACCCTGACAGGCGGTATCGTTCCCGGAAACTAACAGTTATGCATTACATGGAGGTAGAGATGAAAAACTGGATAAAATATATATTAGCATCATTCCTTCTCCTTGCTGCATTCCCGCTGTCCGCCCTGGCGGCAGACAGCGAGAGTGCCGTCCTTACCGTTGACAAAAACGACGTAGGCATCTCTCTGGATATCCCGGAGGGGAAAACAGAGACCATCACTTCTCTGCGCCTGCAGCTTCTTGTCTCTGCAAACAGCGGAAGTATGGGAATGCCGTCCTTTAAATTCGAGGACTCCATCAAAAGCCTTATTAAAGATGCTGACATTACAAAAACGTCAAACGGAAGCTATCAGGTGGATTTGATTCTCTCCGGTAAAGACAATCAGGAGATTTTCGTAAACAGCGAATATGCAAAGCTCGGAACCTTGTCCGTGCAGCCCACCAGCAAGGAATATCAGATAAAAGTAGAAATCATCGGCGATATGGACAGCAGCGACGAGCCTGTTGTAAGATATGTGGACGGAAGCGGCCTAAGCGCTATGACCGTTCCGCTCAGCACAAGTCCTGTTTTGGTTCAGTCCCAGCCGGAAGCTCCCGAAGGGCTGGATTTTGAGCAGAAACCAGTTCTGGAAACTGCAGTAAAAGCCGGCGCACGGCGCATCCGCTTTAAATGGTCAAAAATCATTGGCGCTGAAGGCTATGTCCTTTATGAGTACAACACCAAAACAAAAAAATATAAGGGAATAAAAACTATTTCAGATCCTTCGGTAAACTATTATGCAAAGAATTTCGGATATGCCACCACCCACTCTTTCAAGGTGCGCGCATACAAGAAAGCAGCAAACGGCAGCAAAGCTTACGGAAAGTTCAGCGATGTAAAGAAAGTCACCCTGCCGCCTGCTTCGACCAAGAAATTTATTGCTAAATACCAGAACACTTCAAAAGTAACGCTTGTTTGGAAAAAGGTTTCAAAAGCCAAGGGCTATCAGATTTTCCGCAGCCAGACAAAGCGCGGCAAATATAAGCTTATAAAGACGATTAAGAAAGGAAGCGCTACCACCTGTCTCAACATCCGGCAGGCAAACGGAAAAACTGCCTACTACAAAATCAGGGCTTATATCACAGACTCCAACGGCAAACGCATATATGGCAAACTGAGCGGCGCAAGGATTGCCCGTCCCAGGTCGCCGCGGCTCCGCGCTTCCGTAAACGCCGGTAACGTCACCCTGAACTGGAATAAAGTTCCGCGCGCCGACGGCTACTATGTTTACCGCTGCAAAAAGAACTCTGAAAAGTTCGTGCTCATAAAAACTATTACAGGCAGCAGCAACACTACTTATACAGAAACGCCTCCTCATGGAAGCGGCTTCCGCTATAAAGTACGTGCATTTGAAAGACTCAAAAAAGGTACGAATCTTTCGGGTTATCCGCGCATTGCTGAAGTAAGCATAGGAAATTAAAGAAACTAATTTTTCCAAATCAAATTCCCCGCAGCATGCTGCGGGGAATTCATTTCTTCAAAAGAAATCCTTTTCCTATTTTTTTCGGATAATATCCCGTATTTTCAAGGGAACATATAAGAGCTTAGCGCCCAGCCGGTACTCCCGGCAGGCAAGCAGATCATGTTTCTGCTGCCGGTATCCCAGCATCCCTGTGGCAAATTTCACCTTCTCATGATGATCGCTGATTAGGCATCTGTCCCTCTCTGCCTTCAAATCTCCAATCCGATACCGCAGAAAGTCCTGATAATCACCATTCTGCAGCACCTTGTAGAAACCGTACATTCGACGGTTATATTCATGAAAATATTCTTCAGGCTGTCCGTCGATTGCAAGCTGTTTTAGCAGCCCTTCCTTAAATCTACGATAAAGCTCTTCATGCGCCCTGCCTTCTTCCTGAGAGTTCAAATTCGCCATACAGCCGTCCAAGGCATGGTTCACAAAACTTCGTTTCACCTGTTCAAAGATTCCTTTTCCTTCCAGATATTCCTTCAAGGCAAGAAATGCCCGGAAGAAATCAAGCGGCGCCTCCCCGTTTGTCGTCTGGCAGCTTCCGGCAATCCCCACCCGGTAATACACAAACTCTTCCCGGACCGTGACAATTCTCTCAGCCTCTGTCAGCGCCGCACAAGTGAAAAATAAATCATTGGTGCGCCGGATTTCCTGAAATTTCAGTCCCTTCTCTTCTATAAAAGAACGCAGAAACATCTTATTCCACGGCCAGTTATGAAACGCATCAAAAATGGTTTCCGGCATGTCTTTCCAATTAAAAACCCCGCCCTCTGGCAAAAGTTCCTCCCGCATAGACGCCGGCTCCGGCGTCTCAAACCCCAAATCCTCATGGTAACATTTTGCTTTGCACACACAAATCTGAGCAGCATCCTCCTCACAGCGCAGATACATCTTTTCCAACATCTCCGGATGAAAATAATCATCCGAATCCAAAAATACCAGATATTTTCCTTTTGCATGCCGCATCCCCGCATTCCTGGCCGCACCGCCGCCTCTGTTTTTCTGTGTAAGCAAACACAGCCTGGCATCCTCACTTTCCAGCTTCTTAATCTGTTCTACAGAATTGTCCGAAGAACCGTCATCCACACAAATAATCTCGATTTCCTTCAATGTCTGTCCCTGTATCCCACTCAGGCATTGCTCCAGATAAGCCCCCGTATTATAAACCGGAACAATCACCGACACCTTAACTTCTCCCATTTTTCTCTCCTTTCCGCAGTCCCCGCAGATGTGCCCCCGCATATTTTCCCAGTCCATGACATGCATATCCCAAAAAGCACCCGACTGATTTCACTATCCCAAATCCCATGTAACGGTAAACCTTGAACGTCATGCCTGCCGATTTCAGCTTATTCCCTGATTTTCCGCTGCTGCTCAAACGGTATTTGAGCAGTGGCTCATTGACCGCGCAGGCTTCTCCATATTTCTTTAAGATTTTAAGCCATGCAATATAGTCCTCATGGCTGTCCTCATGGCACATGGGGAACTCCTGTGCTGTCTCCCTGCGGAGCAGCACAGCTGAACAGTTAATACAGTTCCCCCGCAGCATCTGCCGATAGGTAATTTTCTCTGTGACCGGAATCACTCTCCCGGTAAGCCTTCCATCCGGAGTAACCAGTTCGCGCGCCGTTGTACACAATACCGTACCTGTCTCCTGGATTCGCTGAAGCTGCTTTTGCAGTTTTCCTTTTTCCCACCAGTCATCCGCATCCAGAAATGCCACATATTTTCCCTTTGCCATCTCTACGCCGATATTCCTTGATGCGCAAGCTCCCAGGTTTCTTTCATTTTTTACATAACGAACCGCCGGGTTCACCCGATAACCCTCTATGATTTCCGCAAGGCTCTCTGCGCCGCAGTCATCCAACACCAGAACTTCCAAAGGGATATCCTGTGCCAGTGCAGAGTCTATCGCCTTTCCCAGCGTCCTGCTGCAGTTATATGCAGGAATCACCACAGAAACAAGGGGCATGAATGCCCCTTTTACTTCCTTCCTTTCTTGTTTTCCTTTGTTGCCGCCGTCTTCTGCCACTGTTCCACCCCTTCGGTATTTTCCTTCTGGAAAAGAATCTTAAACGTCAAAAACAGCAGTTTCATGTCCAGAAAGAAACTGTAATTTTCAATATATGTCAAATCCAGCTTCAGCTTATCATAGGGTGTGGTGTTATATTTTCCGTATACCTGCGCATACCCTGTCAGCCCTGCTTTCATTTTCAGCCGATAATCAAATTCCGGTATATCTCGCTTATATTCCTCCGCAATCTCCGGACGCTCCGGACGCGGACCTACCAGCGACATATCTCCCTTCAGGATGTTAAAAAGCTGAGGAAGCTCATCAAAATGGATATTCCGAAGCACCTTCCCCACAGGCGTCACACGGCTGTCATGCTTTGCGGCAAGCCGCGCCCCTGCTTTCTCCGAATCTACCCGCATACTGCGGAATTTCAATACATAGAAAACTCTGCCACCTTCGGTTAGACGTTCCTGCCTGTAAAATACAGGACCGCCATCATAAACTTTTATCAGAACTGCAATCACCAGCATGACCGGAGACGCCGCCACCGTGCCAATCAGGGAGACCGCTACGTCAAACAGCCGTTTCGCAAATCTCTGCTCCGCCGACAATCCCCGGTTGCGGAACAGCAGCAGCGTCGTATCAAACAAATGAATATTATCCGCACTCTGCAGCATAATATCCGAAAGCTTTGGGATGCTGTAGCACCGGATATCTTTCTCGAAACAATATTTCAACAGCACATTCCTCTCATGTGACGGAATGTCCCCCAGAATAATATTTCTATACTCATCAATCTTTGCTTTCAGCACACTTTCTTCCTCTTTGATATGGATAGTTTCACAGATATAATATTTATCTTCCCTGGATGATATCTTCTGAATCAAATCTACCGGGCTGTACTCCCCATAAATCAGAAGCATCCGGCGGGGCGGATAAATCTTCGCATATATCCAACGCATAAACACTACCCATATGCATACAAATAGCAGATTAAATACCGTCATCTCCAAGATGGGCGCCGCATGGGCGCCAAACTTCCAGTGTCCGATCAGGGCAAGCTGCAGGTAGGTAATAACATTCACACACAATACCGACAGAATCTGTGAAAACAAAACGTCAAATACCCGAAGATATCCTACCTTAAACCCGCCGTACAATTTATAAAAAAGGAACAGCATCAGCGCATACTGACCGATAACCACATAATTTCCTCTGTACCAGAACTCCTTGCCGATGACACCTGCATCTGCATAATGCTCAAACCACACATAGGCGTACACGCCTGTCTGGATGGCCATAATAAGAAAGGATGTGCAGAACATGATAATTCTTTTATATTTTTCCCTGCGTTCCATATTCTCTCCTTTGCCGTCTGCGGCTCTGCCCGCTTACGCTGTAGATCTGCGTAACAGTTTATATACCTGCACTGCTACCATCTTACACTAAAACCCATAAAATGACAACAAAAACATCGTAACCACAACGCTATTTCACGGGCCTTGCAGCAAGTGCAAAGTCCTGAGCTAAACTGTTACAAAACCTCCTCTGTCAGCGCACATCCCTATATACAATATAGGTATTTACATTCCCGACCCTCTCATAGTCCAACGCCTGTATATTCTCATCCTGCCATTCATCCGCCGGGTAAATCAGGAAATTGCAGTCCAGCTTCCGGGAAATCCTGGCGATTTTCCGAAAATCCGGCGACTCTTTCAGCATTTCCTCTGCCAGCCGCTTTTTCTTTCTGCTGGTATTTCCCCGCCTGCCATAAGCCAGTTTGATATCCGGTGCATACTGCCGGATGAAGCTCACCAGCTCTTCCGGGGCCGTTACCCTTATCTCCCCATCTTCTGGTGCATTTTCCCTCATCATATCACATGCCCAGCATACCTCCGGAGGCAGCTTCAGAATATTCCCGGCCTTTTGGAACGGTCCGTCTGAGCCGTAAACACATCTTCCCGACAGTACCACAAGAGCTGCCAGAACCGCCAGGGTTCCCACACGCAGCGCCCTGCTCTTCTGCCTGTTCCATATCCTCGTGGCCGCATACGCCAGAATCATAGGAATCGGCAGCAGCCAAAACATCCTCCAGTAAACCAGCTCGCCAATGCAGTAATCCATGATAATCTTCGCCGTCACAGGGCAAAAATACAGCGCCGCAAAAATTCCCGTATAGGCTGCAAACAGACGGCGCTTGTCCTTTTCTTCCTTCGACAGCAGGATATACAGAAGCGCTAAAAGCAGCAGCGCGGGCTGCCAGCTTTCCCCTATATACCATCCCACCATTTTTACCGCTGACTTTAGTGTTTCAACCATAGCTTCCTCCTACCATCCACTTTTACGCCATTTCTATAATACAATATACACCGCCGCACACACAAGGCAGGGCAGGGTACACAAAACCGCCAGTCCCAGACGCTTCCACTGTTTCTTCAAAAGACCGTACAAAATTCCAAAAATCCCCAGCATAACCGGAGCCAGCATGATTCCCATGGAGGATACCAGGCTGCAGGATACCATAAGCAGCAGCAGCCCCATCCAGTCTCCGCTTTTCGACTCTCCCTGGAATACACGCATTCCGAAATAAAACACTGCCGGAAGAAGCAGCGCCGCCAGTACCGCTTTTCCCTGCCAGATACGGATAAGCATAAAAGTTCCCTGCGTATATACAGAATAATAGGAAAAGATATGAATCAGGGATAAAAAGCACAGGAACATCCCAGTAGCTTTCATATCTCCCCGAAACAGACGCCGCCCGATTAGCATATAGACGCCATATGCCAACGCTATGAAAAAAAGCGGCATTACCGTATGTGCCACTGCCGCAGGGCTCATCCCCACCGCCTCACTATAAAACGCCAGCATCACGGGAAATGGCGAAAGCACATATCGGGACGGCAGGCTTTTTACCGCATTTCCAGTATAAGCGCTGTACTGATACATGGTATCTGTCTCAATTGCCGTCGTCGCTGTCCCCACGTAAAACGAATCGTCCAAATCCGTAGACATCCCTACTGCATACACGCCAATCTGCAGAACAATCAATACGGCTGCCGCAAGGCATGTCCACGGTATCTCCCGTATCTTTTTTATTTTTCCCCAGATAAGCGGCAATATGCGTTTCCGCTCACAGACTGCCGAAATACCTGCCAGCGCCAGAATAACTGCTCCATAGGAATATTTCAGCATAGAAAAGGAAAGCCGCAGAAAAATCATCGGCACCGTCATAATTTCAAATACCGCAAACATCCCTGCGTAGCCGCAGAGCATCGTCAACAGAAAACTTTCTTTCTCCTCTTCCATCTTTCCTGTCACAAACAGGCCTGTGCAGAACGGAACGGCTAAAAACCACACCAGTATCCATATCGCTTTTACTGCCACCAAATCCCCTCTTTCCTACTTCCTCTTTGATTTATTCAGGCATATGCCCTCTTCATTAAACTTGTACCGCACACCGCTGATTCTCTTCGTCTTTCCCTGAATCGCATAACCGTATTTGCTGAAATAATACCAGCCCGCTTTCATTCTCTTCCAGGTCTTTTTTAACATCTTTCCGGTGCTTTTATCAAAATAGTATTTCCTGCCCTCATACGCAATCAGCCCCGTGCTTTTTCTGCCATTGCTGTCCAGATAATACTTCTCACCGCCGGATTCCACAATCCCTCTCTGCATCTGTCCGGCCTCATTGAAATAGTAGTAATATTTTCCAAGCTTTGCCCATCCCGTCCGTGCCGCATGTCTCTTCTTATGAAAATAGTATTTTTTTCCTTTGTAGTTTCTCCATCCGCTATAAAGTATACCGCTTTTATCCGCATAATAGCTGTTTCCGTCAAAGCCGGAAAAGAATCCTTTTTTGAGCATTCCCTTACTGTTAAAATAGTAATTCTTTCCGTCAACCGCCGTCAGGCCTGTCTGCCTCACGCCCTCGCTGTTAAAATAATACTTTTTCTTCGCAAGCGTCTGCCACCCTGTCACACGATAGCCATTGCTGTCCAGATAATACCATGCGCCGCCTGTATTCAGCCATCCGGAGGGCTGGCGCTGCCCGTCCTCTCTCACGTAATACCACTGCCCCTTTTCCTGGTTCCAGCCGATGGTGCTCTTCTTTTGCAGGTTATAATATTTCGCAATGGCTGTGGCGTCCGCCACGCCCATCTTCTTAATCTTTGCATTTGACCCATAATACTTTACGCAGTCCGCCGGGTTGCTCACAAAGCCGTGCTCCACAATCATGCCCGGAAACCCGGCCAGTACGCTCATCCTGACAATTCCGTAATAGTCTGCCAGCTTCTTATTAGGATAAGTATTTCCCGTTTCCGAAAGTTTGTATACCAAATCTCTGTTTTTAAATCCTATCTTCTCAAGCTCTGCCAGCACTGCCCGCGCTATCGCCCCTGTCTCTGCCGCCTGCTCCGGCCTGTAATTTCCCTTCGACACCATAACCTCAGCCCCTGTAGCTGTGGACTGCTGCTCTCCTGTCGAATTAATATGCTGGCTAATCAGCACAGTAGCTCCCATTTGCTCCGCATAAGCCACACGGTCTGCCAGCGAAAGAGCTACGTCCGTGCTCCGGGTCAGGTACACCCTTACACCTGCGTATTTCTCCAGCTCTTCTTTCGTATATTTCGAAATCTTCAAAGCAATATTCTTTTCTATGTAAGAGATGTTATCCCAGGTTCTGTAAGCGCCATAATCCGAGCCTCCATGCCCAGGATCAAGCACAACGACAATATCACCGCCGCCCCTGTTCAGCCCATTCCCCGGAGTAAACCCGCGATAGTTTTCAGAAGCTGCCGCCTCTGTCTCAGCCGTGCCAAGCATGCCATAAATTCCTTCCGCGCCTTCCGCTACTGGAATCTCCCCGACATCCTCCGACACCGCTGCACCCATCTCTCCATCCAGCTCTATTGCTGCGGCGTCCGCTACAGATGCCTCCACTGTGTCTTCCGCCGCCCGGAATGTCTGTATATCCAGCATATGCTCCACGCCGCCGCACACAATTCCCAAATACTGCAGCTGCCCTGTTTCTACTGCGTCATCAAGCAGAAACGCCGCATATCCGTCAACCACTTCCACAGCCTCTGCGCTCTGCATTTCTTCTCCAACCCCCCAAAAAAGTTCTGCACACTCCAGGCTCTCCCCTCCTGTGCGCACCGAGACAACCATTAGCCGGCTATCCGTCCCGTCTTCCCCTGTATAAATGTATTCAAGAACTGGAACCTCCTCTGCCGCCGCCTGTCGACTCATAAACATCCAGCACACGCCCAGTGCCAGAAAAAACCTCAACAGCATGCCCTTCCTTCGTTTTCTCATCATAGATTTCCCCTTTTCGTGCCTAATCTCTTTATACTCCGTAAACATTATACGTTTTCCGCCGTCTTATGTCAATAAAGCATCTGGTTCTGACATCCAGCATAACATGGAATCAGTCTTGTTTTCCAGCGTTTTTCTTATATAATATTAGTGGCAGGAGAGTTCCTAAGCTCCCTGCTGTATGTCAACAGATATTCTTTTGTATTATGCTCCGGTTCTTCCAGCACATCATTCAAAAGCGCTTCCAACACACGCCCTATCTCTTTGCCGGGTTCCATACCGTCCGCAATTAAATCCTTCCCGCTTACCGCCAGCTCTTTCATAGAAAGACACTGCCCTTTTTCCAGCACTTCTTCATAAATCCTGCCAACCATCTCAAGGCTGTGCAGCTTTTCTTCTCTTCGGCATCCGCTTTGAGCAAGGATATCCGCCCGCTGTACCTCAAAAAGCAGCGGCATCATCGCCCCTCCTACTTTATGAGCCATACGCCGGACACTCCTGGGAGTAAGCGCCGGGCGCAAATCATGAAAACGCACCAGACATTTCACCTTATTTATCGTATCATTATCAAACTTCCAACGGTGCAGGACTTCATTTGCCACGCGCACACTCTCTTCCGGATGTCCTATAAAATGATCCTGCCCCTTTTCATCTGCTGCACGGACAGCAGGCTTCCCCATATCATGAAACAACATCGCGAGACGCAGTACTTTGTCCGCCCGTACATTTATAAGCGCCCACAGAGTATGCTCCCCTACCGTGCAGAAATGATGAGGCGTATGCTGCTCCGTTCCCATCATCCTGTCAAATTCCGGCAAGATAACGGCTGTAATGCCTGTTTCATATGCCGTCCTTAATTCCTCAGGATGCGGAGACATAAGCAGCTTTGTCATTTCTGCCTGAATGCGCTCCGCACTGATTTTCGAAAGATTCCCGGCAAGCTTTGCAATAGCCTCCCTTGTGCTTTCTTCAATTGAAAAACCAAGCTGAGCCGAAAACCTTACCGCCCGCAGCATCCGCAGCGCATCCTCCGTAAAACGCTCTTCTGCGTTTCCCACACAGCGGATAACTCCTTTTTCTATGTCTCCCATACCGTCAAAAACATCCACCAGCCCGTCCCTTTCACTGTAAGCCATAGCATTAATCGTAAAATCGCGGCGCCGCAAATCCTCTGTCAGATTAGACGTAAAAACCACTTCCTTCGGATGTCTGCCATCCTCATATTCGCCATCAATCCGGTATGTCGTGACTTCATATCCCTCCCCGCCCAAAAGCACGGTAACTGTACCATGCTGCAATCCTGTATCAACCGTCCTTCTGAACAGCGCTTTTATTTCCAATGGCCTTGCGGAAGTGGTAATATCCCAATCATTCGGCCGACGCCCCAATATAGAGTCACGGATACATCCTCCCACAGCATAAGCTTCAAAGCCTGCTTCCTCCAGCTTCTCTATAATCTTTCTCACATTCTCCGGCATTGAAATCTGCATGGCGTTCTCCTTCTCGTGATTTCTGCAATTTCCTTCTCTACAAGTTTTCCGTCCTTTTCAGAACGCTCTTAGTCATTGTTAATTATAGCAGGTGAAATGCCGTATGACAAGAAACGCACAGACTCCGCATGTAATTTGTCTGGTTTTCAATTGCGGTTTGGCGCTTACCCCGGACAGTCACGGAACCGACAGTTCTCATGATTACGCCGGACGCTGCCCAGCCGGGGCGCCTGCCACTTTTCAGCCTTCTCTGTCAAGCCTCTCAAAAACTGCCCCCGCTAACTTGTCACAAAGGTATTGTAACCATATCTCCTGAGCACATTTTCCATTTTCACCGCATTATCCAGTTTTCCAAACTCTCCTACCACAACTTTGTAGTAACCGTCTTCCCAAATCGTGTATACCGGAAAGCCTTGCTGCTGCAACTGATAAAGCAGCGCTTCGGCGTTCTGGGGCTGTGTAAATGCTCCTGTCTGCACACGGTAAACCACGATTTCTTCCGCTTCCCCATTTTCAGGAAAGCTTCCTTCTATTTCCTGCGCCCTGTTATTTTCATGGATAGCCTGGAGAACCCCGTTGGCAATCCCCTGGGCAATCGCATCAAAATTCTCGTCAAAAATCCTGTTATCCACATCGCTGTTAATAAATCCTGCTTCCACCAATACAGCCGGCATCCTCGTCCTGCGGAGCACCGCCAGTCCCGGTCTTTCTTTGACACCGATATTGCGGAATCCCACCTGTTCCAGCTCACTGTTGATATTCTCTGCCATTTCTGACTTTATGCCGTTATTATCATAAACCAGGGTTTCTACTCCATTATACTGGTTTGGAACCGGACTGGAATTCCTGTGCAGAGACACAAAAAAATCTGCATTCTCTTCATTTCCTATCGCCGCTTTCCTAGAAGGGGTCTGATACACATCCTCTGTTCTGGTAAACACAACCTCCTGCCCGTTCCTTTCCAAGATTTCCCCCACAGCCAGCGCCAGCCGGAGCGTATCATCCTTCTCCTGCCTTCCCTGGAAAACTGCTCCGGAATCCCGGCCTCCGTGACCGGCGTCCACTACAATCTTTGCCATAAATAATCCCCTGCTATTTCTCTTTATAGCTATTGTATGTAAGCCCGGGCAAAATGTGCAGAACGTGCTGTTTTCTCTATCATTTTATACAGGAAAAGCCAGGCAAAGCATGAACTCATACCGCCCGGCTTTTCCTACATGGAAATCCATCCGAGTACGTTCGCAATCGAACTGAGAAGTATAATCACAATGCACACGGGAGCCAGATACTTCATAAATATATTATACATGCCCCTGCGCTTAAAAGCAGACGACTGTTCAACTTCCTGTGCAATTTTGCCAAGCCCTGCCACACGGGTAACCAAAAGACAGGTTGCCAGCGCAGCCACAGGCATCATAAGCGAATTTGTCAGAAAATCAAAAAAGTCAAGAATCGACATCCCAAACGGAGCAATAAAATCCAGCGCCCCAAAACCAAGTGCGGAAGCCAGTCCAAACAGAATGATAAGCGCCCCCATCAGCAGGGTAGACTTACGGCGGCTCCAGCCAAGCTGGTCTTCAAAAGTAGACACACCGGACTCCGCCAGAGAAATCGCACTGGTCAGCGCCGCAAGCAGCACCAGCAGAAAAAACATAACTCCCGCTCCCGTTCCAAAGCCCATATTCGCAAATACCTTCGGAATTGTAATAAACATCAGCGCCGGACCTGCTTTCAAAGTGTCCGGATCTCCGCCGGAAAATGCGAAAACTGCCGGGATAATCATAAGCCCCGCAAGTATGGCGATTGCCGTGTCAAACACTTCCACCTGCCCTGTTGACTTTTCAATGTCTACATCTTTCTTTATATAAGATCCGTAAGTGTATAAAATTCCCATAGCTATAGAAAGAGAATAAAACATCTGCCCCATAGCGGCAACCACCGTCATCCAGGAAAAATTCTTTACATTCGGAATCAAGAAATACTTTACTCCTTCCCAAGCGCCCGGCCTGGTCATAGAATATCCCGCCACAAAGACGGCCAGTACAACAAGCAGCGGCATCATCACTTTTGAAACCCTCTCTATTCCCTGCTTTACCCCGGCAAAGAGAACTGCCACAACCAGCAGCCCGAAAAAGAGAAACCAGCCCCCGGCGCTAATCCCATCTGCAATAAATCCTGAAAAATAGCCGTCTCCTGCAAGGACTTCTGTACTTCCTCTCAAATACTCAAACAAATATTTTAACACCCATCCCCCAATCACGCTGTAATAAGGTACAATCAACATGGGAATCACGGCATTTATCCAGCCGCCGAACCGAAACGGAAAACTCTTTCCAAATGCCTGGAAGGCTCCCACCGGGCTTCTTTTTGTCATACGTCCAAGCGCAGTCTCCGATACAATCAGCGCATATCCAAATGTCAGCATCAGCACCAGATATACCAGTAAAAAAATACCTCCCCCATATTTCGCAGCCAGATAGGGAAACCTCCAGATATTCCCAAGCCCCACAGCCGATCCTGCAACTGCCAGGACATATCCCAGCTTTCCAGAAAAACTGCCGCGGGACTTTCCTGCCTCCAAAGAATTTCCCGCACTTTCCTCTTTTCCCATCTTTCTCTTTCCTCCTACAATACTTTCCTTTTCATCTTTCTCTTAATCCACCGCCTCGCCCAAAAGCAGCCTTCGGCAAAGTCCGTGAACATCTTAAAGAACACAACTACCATACACAACAGCGGAACCATAAGCGCCATTTCCCAGCGGAAAATGCTGTAAATCCCTAAAAATCCCGGTGCCACGAGGATACCCGCGCAGAATATAACAATTATGCTAATGCTCAAAGCCCTTCTCAGCCAGTTCATCGGCCGGCACACTTTCACTACGACCATCATGGCTACGGCGCCGCCGGCTAAAAGATTAAACGTATAGGTCAGCGTTTCTTCCATATGCCAGAACCGCCCCAGAACCTGGATAACCAGCAGGCTCAGCACCATCGTCACCGCCGAAGGCAGGGCAATCCGCAGCACATGCCGCAGAAAACCGCTGGAGTTGACAGATTCTGTATGTTCCAGGGCAAGAATAAAGCTCGGAATCCCGATTGCCGTAGTGCTTATCCAGGAGAGCTGGATCGGAATAAACGGATACGCCCTCTCCAGCAAAATAAAAATCACGCACAGCAGCACGGAATAAATCGTCTTTGTCAGGTACAGGGAACTTACACGCTCAATATTCGTAATGATGGTACGTCCCTCACTCACAATATTTTTCAGGCAGGCAAAGTTGGAATCCAAAAGCACGATATGCGCCACCTGCTTCGCTGCGTCGCTGCCTGCCGCCATAGCAATGCCACAGTCCGAATCTTTTAATGCCAGCACATCGTTCACACCATCGCCTACCATGCCTACTACCTGTTTATTCGCCTGGTATGCCTGGACAATCCTCTGCTTCTGCTCAGGCTTCACACGGCCAAACACCGCATATTTCTCTACCTCCCTGCGCAGCTCCTGAAAGTCTTCAGGCAGCTCATTCGCGTCAATAAAGCGCTCTCCGCCTTCCAGCCCCGCCTTAACCGCTATCTGCGATACAGTCATAGGGTTATCTCCGGATACCACTTTTATATCTACCTGCTGCTCTCTGAAATAGCGGAATGTATCCATCGCCTCGGGACGAATGCAGTCTGAAATCACAACCAGCCCCACAGGTATTACATTTTCTACTTCCCCCGTATCCTCATGAATATCTCCGCACCTGCCCAGAAGCAGAACACGAAGCCCTTCCGCCGAATAACCGTAAACTTTCTGCCGCAGCTCTTCATCATCTTTATTCAGAAATTCCGGAGCGCCCAGCACATAGCAGCCTTCATTCTCAAATCGTATGGCGCGGTACTTCCTGTCAGATGAAAATGGGATTTTCCCCGAAATCCTCCATATTTTCGTCTGCCTAAACCTTTTCATCAGCGCTTTCTGGGTATTGTTCACATCATCAAAGGCATATGACATCTCATTCATAACCTGTTCAAGACGCTCAGTCTCCTCGTCGCCCACTGCCTCCAGCTCCACTACTTCCAGTTCGCCTGTCGTAATCGTCCCTGTTTTATCCAGGCAGAGCACATTTACCCTCGCCAGCGCCTCAATCGCCTCCATCTCCTGTACCAGCGCACGTTTCCTCGCCAAACGGCCTACGCCCAGAATAAAGGACACGCTTGTCAAAAGTACCAGACCTTCCGGAATCATACCGATAACCCCGGCCACAGTCCCAACCAGGCTTTCGGAAAATGTCGCGCCATCCACGTTAATCTGAGAACGGTACAAAAGAATACCAATCGGAATAATCAGGATACCCAGCACTTTAATAATCCGCTTAATCATGCGCTGCATTTCAGACGTTGCACGCTTCTTTGTCTTAGCCTTTTTTGCAAGCTGCACCGCATAATTCTCCTCTCCGACATGCTCAACTTTGCCGACCCCCGTTCCGGCTACCAGGAAACTTCCTGACAGAAGCTTATCCCCCTCCTTTTTCCGGACAGGCTTCGATTCTCCGGTCAGCATAGATTCATTCACTTCCATGCCGTCTGATTCCAATACGATGCAGTCCGCACAAATCTGGTCGCCGTTTGCCACCGCCACCACGTCTTCCTGCACGACTTCATCGATTGGGATTTCCTGCTCCTCCCCGTCCCGAATCACTCTCGCTTTCGAGGCTGTAATCACGGAAAGGCCGTCTACCAGTTTTTTTACTTTCATTTCCTGGATGATTCCTATGATGGAGTTTACGATAATGACGCCCATGAATGTGATATTCTTATATTGCCCCGATATAAGCACCAAAATTCCAAGGAAAAGATTTAGAAAATTAAAATATGTGATCGTATGGGTAATGATAATCTCTTTCTTTGTCTTAAAAATATTGTTGTTTGTGACATTTACCAGTCCCTGCTCCTTTTTCTGCCGGACCTCCGAAGCCGTCAGCCCTCTGTAATTTCCTTCTGCCATAAAACTTATGCACCCCTTTTTCCTGCGGCATATTTAACTCTATAAAAGAGTATACAAAACATGTCAGTTTTTGTACACCATATTCTTAAATTTTTAAGAACCTTCCTCTTATCTTCCTTTTTCCTTTTCTGTTTCTTTCATTTTTTTGTTTACGTATGGGAATTCTTTTGCTATAATAGGCAAGGAAACTTTATCTCGCTAAAGTAAAGCGAAAGTATATTCTATGTAAGAGGAGGAAAAAATATGTCATATGTTGATGAGGTTATTGCAAAAGTAGTAGCGCAGAACCCGGCGGAGCCGGAATTCCACCAGGCTGTAAAAGAAGTTTTGGAATCATTGAGAACCGTAATTGAGGCTAATGAAGACAAATTCAGAAAAGATGCCCTTCTGGAGCGTCTGGTAAACCCGGAAAGACAGTTCAAGTTCCGTGTTCCTTGGGTAGACGATAAAGGACAGGTACAGGTAAATACCGGATACCGCGTGCAGTTCAACAGCGCTATCGGGCCATATAAAGGAGGACTCCGTTTACATCCTTCCGTAAACCTTGGTATTATTAAATTCCTTGGATTTGAACAGATTTTCAAAAACTCTCTGACAGGGCTTCCTATCGGCGGCGGTAAGGGCGGTTCCGACTTTGATCCGAAGGGTAAATCTGACCGCGAGGTTATGGCATTCTGCCAGAGTTTTATGACAGAACTTTGTAAATACATCGGCGCTGATACCGACGTTCCTGCCGGAGACATCGGAACAGGAGCAAGAGAAATCGGCTTTATGTTCGGACAGTACAAGAGAATCCGCGGTTTATATGAAGGTGTTCTCACCGGAAAAGGACTTTCCTACGGCGGTTCCCTGGCAAGGACAGAAGCTACCGGATACGGCCTGCTTTATCTGACTCAGGAAATGCTGAAAATGAACGGCAAAGAGCTTGCCGGCAAGACAGTATGTATTTCCGGTTCCGGAAATGTAGCTATCTACGCCTGCCAGAAAGCACAGCAGCTCGGCGCTAAGGTAGTAACTATGAGCGACTCTACCGGATGGGTTTATGACGCAGAAGGTATCGACGTAGCTGCTATTAAGGAAATCAAAGAAGTAAACCGTGCCCGTCTGACCGAGTACAAGAAATACCGTCCGAACTCCGAATACCATGAAGGCCGCGGCGTATGGAATGTAAAATGCGATATCGCCCTTCCGTGCGCTACTCAGAACGAACTGCTTCTGGACGATGCAAAAGCCTTAGTGGCAAACGGCTGCTTCGCAGTTGCAGAAGGCGCAAACATGCCTACGACAATCGAAGCTACCGAGTACCTGCAGGCAAACGGTATCCTGTTTGCACCGGGTAAGGCTGCAAACGCCGGCGGCGTGGCAACCTCCGCTCTGGAAATGTCCCAGAACAGCGAGCGTTTAAGCTGGACATTCGAAGAAGTAGACGCTAAACTCCAGAACATTATGGTAAATATCTGCCACAACATGGCAGACGCCGCAGAGCGTTACGGAATGGCCGGCAACTATGTAGCAGGCGCGAACATCGCAGGCTTTGAAAAAGTGGTTGACGCTATGAACGCACAGGGCATTGTATAATTTATAGAAAAAATTGATTTCGGCTGCTGCAAGACATCCGTCGCGGCAGCCGATTTTAATAACATTCCAAACTTACAAAGATAACGCGGTAAACGCGTCAGAAAGAGGAAAAAATGAGCGAAAAAAAAACCATTCACATAGAGGACAAAGTACCTTTTCGGCTGCTTGTACCTCTCAGCATCCAGCATATGTTTGCTATGTTCGGCGCATCGGTACTTGTTCCCTTTATTTTTGGGATCAATCCTGCTATCGTACTTTTGACAAATGGCGTCGGCACACTGCTCTTTATCTTGATCACAAAAGGCAAAGCTCCCGCATACCTTGGCTCCAGTTTTGCATTCCTGGCTCCCGCGGGCATCGTAATTTCCAACTGGGGCTATGAATACGCCCTCGGCGGCTTCGTAGCCGTAGGTTTCTGTGGCTGCATCCTGGCGCTGATTATTTACAAATTCGGCACCAAATGGATTGACGTGGTACTGCCTCCTGCTGCCATGGGCCCTGTAGTCGCGCTGATTGGGCTGGAGCTGGCCGGAAGCGCGGCTTCTACCGCCGGAATCCTTTCCGGTACCGAATACGTGCTCGACGAAGCATCCGGGCTTTACAACCAGGTTGTAACTCCCGTTAATATGAACAATGCTCTCGTATTCCTGATTACCCTGGGCGTAGCCGTATTCGGGAATATCCTGTTCCGCAAATTCCTGGCTGTTATCCCGATTTTGATCGCGATTATCGCAGGCTATGTCTCTGCCGTCATATTCGGCGTGATAGACATGGCAACAATCTCAGAAGCGTTGGCAACGCCCTTTTTCACGCTGCCAAATTTTATGCTTCCGAAATTCAGCGCAGACGCTATCCTGATTATCCTTCCGGTAATCCTGGTTATCGCTTCTGAGCATATCGGACATCAGGTCGTAACAAGTGAAATCGTGGGACGTGATTTGCTGAAAGAACCGGGACTGCACCGCTCCTTGTTTGCAGACAACTTTTCCACTATGCTATCCGGTCTGGTGGGTTCTGTCCCCACGACTACTTATGGGGAAAATATCGGCGTTATGGCTATGACGAAAGTTTACTCCGTCCGGGTAATCGCCGGAGCTGCCGTGCTGTCTATCCTATGTTCTTTTATCGGGCCTATGTCTGCGCTGATTAATACAATTCCAGGACCCGTTATCGGCGGTATTTCTTTCCTGCTCTATGGCATGATCGGAACTTCCGGCATCCGCATTATGGTGGATTCCCAGGTAGACTACAGCAAAAGCCGGAACCTGACGCTTACCAGTGTGGTATTCGTCACAGGTCTTTCCGGAGCCGCCATAAGCTTTGGAAACGTACAGCTTACCGGCATGGTACTGGCATGTATCGTAGGTATGATACTTTCCCTGCTCTTCTATGCATTTGACAAATTCAAACTGACAAATGACAGGGATGAGGAATAAAATTGCCTGCTTCCCGGAATCATTTCATTAGAGGAGACAACATGAAACTACTTTTTGAATTTGGAATCATACTTTTTATCACATTTTTAGGGGAAGCACTCTATGCCGTGCTTCCTCTCCCTATTCCGGCAAGCATCTACGGATTGCTTCTGATGCTGCTTGCCCTGTGTACAGGAGTTATAAAACTTGAAAAAGTCAAACGTGCCTCTGATTTCCTGATTGAAATTATGCCGCCTATGTTTATTCCGGCAGCGGTAGGCCTTGTGGCTGTATGGGACAGTCTCATGCCAATGCTCTTCCCAATATCTGTTATCATAGCTGCAACTACTATACTGGTCATGGCAGTCACGGGCAGAACTGTCCAGTTTGTTATCCGCAGAAAGAAAGGGAGGAACCCGGAAAATGAGTGATTTTTTAAATAGCTCCTCCTATTTTGGAGTAACAGTCTGTATCATTGGATACGCCCTGGGCGTTTTCCTGAAGAAAAAATTAAAATTGGGATTACTAAATCCACTTCTGGTTTCCATCATCTTTGCAATCCTGGTAATCCGGATATTCGGCGTAGACTATGAAAACTTCAGCCAATCCGCAAAATGCTTAAGCTACCTGCTGACTCCTGCCACGGTCTGCCTGGCAGTTCCATTGTACCAGCAGCTTTCCATACTGAAACAGCACTCCTCTGCTGTCCTCCTTGGAATTCTCGCCGGGGTATTTTCCAGCTTGGGAAGCGTTCTGGGAATGGCAGCCCTGTTTGGCCTGGAGCACACATATTATGTAACTCTCCTCCCAAAATCGATCACCACTGCTATCGGCATAGGTCTTTCAGAGGAACTTGGAGGTATCCCTACAATTACCGTAGCGGTTATTGTCGTGACCGGCATCCTCGGAAATGTTATCGGTGAGCGAATATGCCGTCTGTTCCATATAGAAGAACCTGTAGCCGTAGGGTTAGCATTTGGAACCTCCTCCCATGCAATCGGCACCTCAAAAGCCCTGGAACTGGGTGAAATCCAGGGAGCCATGAGCAGCCTTTCCATTGCCGTATCCGGACTGTTCACCGTAATCGGCGCTTCTGTATTCACAAACTTCTTATAGCAAAGGTTATACAGGATTTTTACAAACTGCTATTTAGCTACATCAAGACAAAAGAAGCCCCCGAAAAAGCATTCCGCTTTCCGGGGGCTTCTCTCTATTTACTTATTACTTCACTTTAACCTTCTTGCTGCATCCGGCTTTCTTCAAAGCTTTCAGAAGTTTTGCTTTCTCTTTCTTGCTCATCTTCTTTGCGCTTACTTTCAGCTTCGCTGAAGTCTTTTTAAATGCGCCTGCTTTGATGCTCTTTAAAGCCTTGCCTTTTAACTGAACATTTGTCAGCTTCTTACAGTTCATAAACGCCTGTTTGCCGATTGTAGTAACGTTTTTGCCAAGGACTACTTTCTTCAGCTTGGGATTGCCCTTCATGACTTTTGCCCCAACCTCTACTACTTTGCATGTTACGCCGTTAATCTTTACTGTATCAGGAACGTTCAGTGTCGGCTTTTTCCTATTGATTACTTCTTTCAGCCTGGCTGTTTTCGCTTTTGCATTAATTACCTGATAACGGCCGTTGCCTGATTTACCAACGCTTCCATTCCGAATAGGCTCTTTCACCGGAGGATTCGGCGCTGGCCCCGGATTTGGATTCGGGTTTGGCGTTGGATTTGGTTTCTGCCCGCCGGAATTTCCCTGGTTAATTGGCTTATCCGGTTTTGCCAATGTCTCCTCCATGCTTGCCTTTGCCGCCGCCATATTTTGTTTTGCTTTTTCCAGCGTATCTTCAGCTTTTGCCAGACTGTCTTTCGCCTTGGCGATCTCTGCTTTCGCCGCATTTGCAGCCGCCTGCTTTTGTGCTTTTATTGCCGGGTCGGTTGCCTGCGCCGCTTCCATCATTGCGAGGGCATACGCTGCCTCCTGCTGTGCTTTCTCAGCTTTTTTCTTCGTCAGCTCTGCTTTCTGAACTTCCAGATCTGCCTGCGCCTTATTATAAACTGCCTGCGCTTTCTTCCATTCCGTTGTCGCGGCATTTACGGCTTTTTCAGCCTCTGCAAGCGTTTTCTTTGCATCGTCAACTGCCTTACCTGCTTCCTGTACGGCTGCATCCGCCGCTTTTTTCTCATCCTGCTTTTCCTTCAGAAGTTCTGCATTGTCAAAGACATCTGTTTTATAAAGGGCAAGCTCCCCAATAGCCGCAAAGTCTCCACCGCCTTTCAAAATACGGATCTGCAGATATTTACCTGTCACGGTCTCGTTAAACGGAACCTTAACTTCTGCTCCTGCCGCAACCTTTTCTTCTGCAACAGTCATATCTCCCTGTGCAATGATGTCGGAAACTGTATGTGTAGCCGCATCAAAGCTGTTTCCTACTATATATTGCAGTTTATGAACCAGACCGTTTGTATTGCCAGGTCTCTGCGTAAGTATAAAACCGCTGATCGCATCTATGCCGTCTTTCAGAGTCACTGTAGCAATTGCCGGATTCGTTTCGCTGACAGTAAAGCGTTCACCAGCCCACTGTGAGTGCCACCATGTGGACACGTCTCCGTCAATCGCGTTCTCTCCGCCCTCGCCTGATGCCTCTGTATTAACAACAATGCCTGTAAACGGCGCGTCCAGTAAAGAATCCTTTCCATTTACTACTGTTACAGAACAGCTCACCGTCTCAGAAGAATCCTGCTTCGACGTTGCAGTAATTTCTGCACTGCCTGCTCCCATTGCCTGCACGTAACCATCCGCATCCACGATTACTACATTCTCATCTGAACTGCTCCAGGTTACATCTTTTGACGCCGTAATTTTTCCAACATCCCCAAGCCCGTTCAATTCCATAGTTCTCTTATCTATGGTCAGAGCCTTTTCTCCTGCGCGCGGTTTTACTACCAGGTTATCAAGGATGAAATCTTTCTGTCCAAAACTATATTCCACGCCTTCTATTTCTGCAAACCTGGTACTGTAAAGCCCAAACCAGGACTGCCCTGTACCGGAACCGGTAATGGTAAAGCTGCACTTACCTGTTGTAGACTTCTGTCCAACTGCCGGAGCTGCCGTACCAGCCAGATACTCAGACTGCTCTGTAATACTCTCGCCATCACCAATCACCATATAGTACATATCGTCACGGCCTGCCTGATAGTCAAACGTAACATCATACGTTACGCCCGGCTCCAGATGCAAGTTCTGAGGAATGGTACGGTAAATCAGTCCGTTGTTATTTCCGTGATGCTTCAGAGACCACTTACCGCCGATCACGTCATCCAGAATCATATTTCCCCACCCAGACTGTGTATATGGGGCGTGCAGCTCAGACAAATGTGTCACATGGTCAGTCACACTCTGAGCCGGACCATATACAAACGGATAAATCCCCTGTACAACTTCTTCAAAGTCCTGTGTAAAGCTTCCATCCTCATGGACATTATTCAGCGTTTTCTGGACGATCCGGATGTCGTCAAAGTAAGTAATTCCCTCGCCTGCCTCGCGTCTCAGCACGAGAGTAGCGCTTGTAGACGCCGCTGTAAAGGAAACCAACATAATCTGCATATTGCTTCCCTGCATTCCTCGAAGATTATGTGCATCGCACTGCGTATAGTTTCCAGCTACTGATCTCAGTGTATAATTGGAAACAACTTTCGTTCCACCCAGCACTTCAATCCACGCCTTAGCGTCGCTCTTATTATCTACATAGACTTCCGCAACATAATTTTTGCCTTTTTCCAGACCTGAAATTTCTGTCATAACCTCAAGTTCTTTTTTCGCGCTGCCCATAGACAGATATTTATTCCCTGTCGCTACACGGACTACTTTCACATCTGCACTGTCCACATCGCCGCTCCATACCTGTGGGTTCAAAGCGCTTCCATTCTCGCCTGTACCTGCATAGCTGTTAAATCCTGAATCTTTCACATGTGTTCCTGTGCTCCATTCAGAAACTGTTTTCGGCGCTTCATCGCCTTTCAGCACAACATACGGCGTATCTGCCTCAGCAGTCAATGTAATCTTGCCATTCTTGACTTCAACGGTCTGTTTCCCTGTACGTCCGACATCTGTCAGTTTATAAACAATAACATTTGCCAATCCTGCCCAGTCTTCCTGAAGCTCCCATTCTGTTGTACCGCCTTCATAGTTGTAATGGTACAATTTCTCTTTTTTTGTCTCAGAATCCGTCCACGGAAGCAGATATTTTACCTCGTCCAGCACTGTCTTACCGTTCAGGGTAATGATTCTTTCAATATAATCATCATCCCTCTGCTCTTCTTTTCTGGTTACTACTACCGTATCGCCCTCTTTATTTTTCAGAGTAATCTGCTTTTCATGGTTTCCAACCGGAGACTGGCCTTTCGGATAATTCTCCCATTTGTAAACCAGGTAATGCTGCAAGAATTTTGTCGGTAAATTCTCTGCAAAAGTTCCTGTCATGTACGTATTGAAACTATCGTTCGAACCGCCCCAGCCCTCAAAGCCGGTAAGAGAAAATCCTCCAAGCAGCGGATTGTCAGCCGTACCGCCAAATCTTGGATAATTCAACACGTAAGAATCTTTCTGATGATTACGAAGAAAACGCATAACATCGCTGTTCATACCTTTCTTCGACTTACCGCCGTAATGTCCTTCTGTCGCCCAATGCTGCCATGTGGAATCATATTCTCCTTCTTCTCCAAACTCCGTAGAGAATCTCCAGCCCAGACTGTTAAACTGCTGTGCAATCTTACGTGTCTCCCAGGAATCGCCGTACCATACATCCAGGTACATGAAATCCAGATTTGTATCTACGGTCTGCTTTTTCTCAGCTACTGTATTCGCGATCGTTTCTGCGTCTGCTACAGTTTCATCTTCCCCTTCTCCTACAACTCCCGGCCATTTATTCGCATAAAGAGAAGTGTCATTCAACTGATCATACAGCTGAAGCATACGTTTGTAGCGAAGTCCGCTGCCAAGATCATACGGGCGGTTAATGGTAAGCGACTGGTCAAGCCATCCCCATCCTTTCACACCGACGCCATTAATCAATTTCTCGTTAAAACTCTGTGCTTCCGGATATGCTTCCTGCGCATTGACATGGATTCCCATCTGGGTATTGTACTTATGCGCAATAGAATTCAGCTTTTTCAGCTCTTCCAATCCTCCAAGACGGTCTGCGACATGCCCGTATTCGGAATTCGCAGAGTCATGTCCCTCGCTTCCGTACCCCTTCATCATAACTGCCTGAGGAAGTCCGTCCGTTGCCAGATATACTTTCTTAATATTATCGGCTGTTTTCAGATAAGGGTTTGTTGCCTGGCTGCTGAAGTTCATAGAAATACGATAGTTTACGAGTTCTTTCGTATTTTCCGAACCCATCGGATTATTCATAATATCACGGTATGCAATGGCTCCGTCCTGCCAGTCTACCGCCCCATCCTGATTCTCATCCCCTGCCAGGCACACTTTTGCACAAGGCAGCTCGCTTACCGGAGTCTTATTATAATCATCGCTATCATAATCTGCATTAAGCGCCAAATTGCCATATTCATGATACC
Source organism: Hominisplanchenecus murintestinalis (assembly GCF_943193015.1). Lineage (NCBI taxonomy): Bacteria > Bacillati > Bacillota > Clostridia > Lachnospirales > Lachnospiraceae > Hominisplanchenecus > Hominisplanchenecus murintestinalis. Next base: position 5,071 of record NZ_CALPCM010000007.1, on the reverse strand, counting down.
AAAGCGCACTTGTCAACGACATGCTGTTTACGCCATTATTACGTACTAAACGCTTGTCTCCCGACATCTCTGAATTACTCCATACGCCTGCGCTGACCCCGTCTGCAGACAGGAATCCATACACGTATCCCGCAGAACTATTTGCCGCGAATCCATCCTCAAACGTAATCTCCTGGTCTCCGCTGACCTCTGTATCCGTAGATACATTTGCCCCCATAAACTGAGCGTCGCTCTGCTCGTCTGTAATCGTTACCAGGTTAAGTTCCGGCACTTCAATCGTATGAATCTTCGGACATCCTTCTTTTTTCTTGATTTCTGTAACTCTCCATATCAAATCATTCTGTTCTACAGAAATCTCCACTGTCATTTCCAAATCAATAGAATCTCTTTTCAGCGTCATTGGATATACAGCATTATTCTCACTGATTTTTACTTCACCCATAACAGGAGTAATCGCCACGCCATTGATTTTGATTGTGGAAAGCTCTTTTTCCTGTCCCTGAACAGTCTTCTCGCTCCCGCCGTCCGTCAGTTTATACTGCATAACCTGCGGGAATGTTTCGCTTACAGCTGCTTTTATCTTGTTTGTCTGGATGTAATGCTCATATACGGTCTCTGTTTTCGTCTCCAGTTCAATATCCCCCAGGGATTTGTCCTCAGTAATTGCAACGCCGGAAATCGTTTTTGCTACATATCCTTTTGCAGATACAGCCACATCATAGGTTCCCTCTTCCACTTCTACAGAAAAGCCGCCGTCGCTTCTGGTCTGTGCACTCTCATAGCCAATACGCACATTCGCTCCCTCAACCGGCTGGCCATTCGTATTTTTAACAGCGCCCGTTACTGTATGAACAGGTACCGGAGCTTCTTCCTGGAATGTCTGACCCGCACACTCCGCCAGAAAGCTCCAATTGTTGTCCAGCGCTGTAGTGCCAAGTTTCGCATCCGTAAAATGCATAGAAGTTGGAGAGCCCAGACGGAAACCAAATTTTCCATTATCTTCCACCACTTTCGCCAGTGTAAAGAAATCCTGCACATTTACGGACTTCGTGACATCGTTTACTTTAACTGTCAATGCCTCGCGGGCCAGTGAAATAGAAAACGTCGTCCTGGAACCGTCCGCCTGGTCCGGAATCCCTTCAATTGTATCATATTTAGTTCCGCCGCCATTCACATTATATTCATAAAACCAGTGGCTATCTTTATCATATCCTACGTACAGGAAATTGTTATCATTCAAATAAGTATAAAAGAAACCAAGCCTTGCATCCGCCGTACTGTCGCCCTGCTTCTCATATGTAACGCTAAACGTTCCGTCATTTGCAGGCATCCTTTCGGTGTTATGCAGCAGTACTGCTGCCGGCTTAGTAGATGCATTGGAATACGAATGATCATTCCCATTTCCGCTTCCTGTTTCCACATGATACCATTTCTTTGCCTCGGCCGCCTCCGCCTGCATCGCCGGAAGGCTTGACAGGACAGGCGTAAATGCCAGCACGAACGCCAGCAGACCCGACAGGAAAGAACGTATCAACCTCTTGCTGCTCTTTTCTCTCATCATAAATCCTCCTTTTAACTATTTCCCCTTGCTTACCAAGGAAGGCTGCTCTGGCTATTCTTTGGTAATTTCTTCCCCAGAGCATCCTTTTGTTACTATCCATTATACACATTCTCACAATTTTTTCTATATCTTTTAGCAATTTTATGTGTCTTTTTTCTAAAAACAGCTATGCAGGACCATGCACGCAGTCAAAGACCCCGCCGCAAGCAACAGGGCATCAAACTTGAAACGCCCCAAAGGGCGGAGTATTTGAGCCTCGCGGCAGTCGCCAAATGCCTGCAAGCAGTCACTTGGCTCGTTGCTCGCGGGAATAAAAAAAGCTGCGTCAGCAGCTTTTTTCTATACCTAAATCCTCTTTTTAGACAGCAAAAAAGCGCGAGACGGGACTCGAACCCGCGGCCTCGACCTTGGCAAGGTCGCGCTCCACCAACTGAGCCACTCGCGCATTTATGTTCTCTTGAACACAGATAGTATCATACTATTTTTCCCGTATTTTGTCAATACCTTTTTATCGTAAAATTACGCTGAGCACATACTGGTTATTCGGCAATGCAATATGGGTGATATTATCCAGCTTAATCAAATCCACATCAACCCATAACTCTTCCGCCGCCACCATCACATGTGCCAGCATAATCCCAAAATTAAACTCACTGTGCGGATTCCTCTTGCGCCGAAACCCTGACGCCTTCTTTGAAAATACATGAAAACGGTTTTCATATACAGCAAATCTCCAGGGCTGGCCATTAAAACTGGATGGAGCCAGCCGTGCAGCTTCCAGCATCTCTCTCACATGGGTTTTCGGCTGGCCTTTAAACACACATAGCTCTTCCATTGGCAGCCTTCTGTACTCCTGGTTTTTCCCTCTGCCCTTCGGGTATCCAAAAGCCATCACCATCACGCAAGAAAGCCCCTCCTCCTGCTGACTGTTCCTGGGCACCCCAGCCATCCCCTGATAACAGGTTCCCACACCCTGAGAAGTGAGGTAAAGGGCTATCTGCTGCATGACATATCCCGCATTCATCTCGCTCTTTTCCTTCTGTTCCGTGAAAACCGCCAGGTAATGCGGGGCAGAAACATTAGAAAAACCCGAAAATCTAATTTTTTTCCCACGTTCAGGAAAAACCTGTATACGAATTCTGATTTCCGGAAACAGCGGCTCTGTTTCATCCAGGAACCGGAATATTCCTTCTATAACACTATCCTCTACTGCCTCCTTACGGTATTTCCGCACGGAGTGCCTGGCATACATCGCTTCATATAAATTCATATTCGTCACCTGTTGAACATCCTGGCAATTTTCCCCTGCCGTCCACCTAAAATCACTAATCCTTCAGACAGCTCTGGCTGTCACTTGTTTGTTAAGATATTGTAACATAATTTCAAAGAAATGCAACCAATTCCTTTATATTTTTGAAACTTTTCCACTGAGATAGTATGTCCATTTTCTAAAATAGCCGAGACTGTGCAGCTCAAATTTTCCGCGTTCCATCGAAACTTCCAGCCATTCTTCCAGAGTTTTCTTTCCCGGAAGCCATTTGCGGCGGTGTACTTTTGACTCATAGCAGTAATCATCAAACCCATCCCCAAGCCGGTATGCTTCCAGCGAAAAGTTAAACATCGCAAGACTCTCATGGTACAGTTTTCGGGGACGCGGATGCTCCCGTTCCGCCACACCCGGCATAAATTCTTTCTCACGTCCCAGTATCCAGTTCAGAAATGGGTCATATAAATAATATACCGAAGGAACATAAGGAAATTCCAGTCCCTTCTGCCCTTCTGCGTCATGATAATGCAGGATGATTTTTATTTTCAGCAATTCCCGTTCTACCGATACCGCCGCAATCTGCTGCCTTAAAATCTCCTCCTTCCGTATCGCTGCCTCTCCTCCTGTCTCACTTTCCCTAAAAAAAAGAATTCTGTCTTTGCCATATCCAAACACATACGCATAAGACTGCTGGCTTGTACGCCGCTTCGGTGCATGTACAAACTGATAATCAGAAAAGGCTCCTTTTATCCAGGCGTTTACCGCCTCCGCATATTGTTCCGGAATTTCCTCTGCACTCCAAATCCGCACCGGCCATTCGCTCACCGTAGGACGTCCGTCCACTCTGCATTTTTTCCTCAGCATATCATTTCTTCCTCTCCGTCATATTTTTCCGCCAACAGCTTTTATTTTCGTATACTATGAATTTTCCTGATATTTATTGACTACTTATCTGCGGAAGATGATTGCCTCTGCAATACGTTCTGCCTCCTCTTCACCCTTCAGGCAGGAAATCATCTCAAGCCCAAAAGGAATTGCCGTCCCCATCCCTCTGCTGGTAGTGATATGCCCGTCTGTCACCACCTGCTCTCTCAGCACTTCCGCACCGGCCAGGCGCTCCTCAAAGCCCGGATAGCATACAGCCTTCTTTCCTCTCAGAAGCCCTAAATCTCCCAGCACACTCGGCGCTGCGCAAATTGCCCCGATTCTGATTTTCTGTTCATCTGCTTTCTTTAACAATGCAGTTAATTTTTCACACGCACCCAAATGCTTCGTCCCCGGCATTCCTCCCGGCAGCACCAACATGGCTGCCTCTTCCAGAGAGACCTCATCTATAGAGGTATCCATTCCTACACAGATACCGTGGCTGCCCGTCACGCTGCCCTCCCCCGAAATCCCCGTCATCTTCACGGAAACATCTGCCCGGCGCAGCAAATCCACTACTGTCAGCGCTTCAATCTCTTCAAAGCCCTCTGCAAAAAATACATATACGTTCTTCATTGTCCCGGTTTCTCCTCCTTCTCATTTTACAGACGAAGCCTACAAGCCTACAATCTGAATTAATTATACTACCATTTTCCCTTTCTGTGTAGTATAATACACCTCAAATCGCGGTTTGTCAGAGAGCCTGACTCTTATCCCGCCTGATTCTGGAGGAATTTATGGAAATTGAACGAAAATTTTTGATTACGGAACTCCCGGAAAACCTGACGCAGTATAACTGCCGCCGGATTGAGCAGGGCTACCTGTGTACTGCTCCCGTGGTGCGTATCCGGCGCCAGGATGAAGAATATTACCTTACCTATAAGTCTAAGGGTATGATGGTTCGTGAAGAATACAATCTTCCTCTGACTGCAGAAGCCTATGCACATCTCAGAGAAAAAACAGACGGAAACTTGATCAGCAAACAGCGCTACCTGATTCCGCTGAATGAAACATTAACGGCTGAATTGGATATCTTTGACGCCCCGTTTGCGCCGCTTATGCTGGCAGAAGTAGAATTTTCTTCCGAGGAAGAGGCAAATTCTTTCGTTCCGCCCGCATGGTTCGGGGAGGACGTTACTTTTTCAGGAAAATATCACAACAGCTATTTAAGCTGTCTCAAATTCTAAATATGGTAAGCGCCGGACAGCATCTTCTCCTGTCCGGCGCTTATATATATTATATATGATATTGGGGTCAAAAGCCCCGCTATAGTACCTTGAAAAGTTCATATATTTTGTAGTAAATACAAGCCTAAATAG